>NZ_JBITXP010000014.1:0-200759 GCF_044544765.1 Streptomyces sp. NPDC053513 | reverse complement strand
CGTGTGCCCACCCGTCCCGCCCCAGCGGGACGACTGCCCACACGGCGGGTGGGCGGGGGCACCGCCCCGACGGCGCGCGCCCCCACGGGCAGGGGGCAACGCCCACCCGGGCGCGGGCGCAGCCCGCACGGGCAAGGCGGGGGCGCCGTCCCGCAGGGCCGCGGCCCCGCACGGGCTGGGGCGCCGCCCGGGAGGGCGCCCCCCGCGGCCGAGGGGAGCCGCCCCGGTCGGTGCGGGCTCGCGCGGGGGCGGGGTGTCAGCGGCGGGCCTCGCGGACGCGGGGCGGGCAGGTCTCGCCCTTGCGGACGACCCCGATCATGACGGTGGTCCGCCGGTCCAGGGCCGTCCCCACCGCCGGGTACTGGGTGCAGACCTCCCAGCGCGGCGGCCACAGCACCCGCCGGTCGCGGCCGCTCACGTCGTGGACGTCGAGGCGGGTCCGGCGGTCGAGGCGGGTGAAGACCCGCCACAGGCCCCGCCCCAGGAAGTCCGGCATCGGCCGGGCCCCGGCCTCCTCGTCGGGCGTGGCGGCGCCCTCCGCCGAGGAGGCGGCGACGGCCGCGAGCGCCAGGGCCGCGCCGACGCCGACGACGGTGGCCCGCCTCACTTCCGCCTCCGGGCGGCGACGTAGG
This sequence comes from Streptomyces sp. NPDC053513, assembly GCF_044544765.1. NCBI lineage: Bacteria > Bacillati > Actinomycetota > Actinomycetes > Kitasatosporales > Streptomycetaceae > Streptomyces > Streptomyces sp. NPDC053513. The sequence goes on along the minus strand of NZ_JBITXP010000014.1, from coordinate 200,127 downwards.
AGCCGCAGCCCGCACCGAGGAGGGCGGTCGCGAGCAGCGCCACGTAGAGCGGCAGGGTGACCTCGGAGAACAGCAGGCGGATCTTGACCTCGCGGGTGTCCTCGAAGACGAAGACCAGGGTGAGGACCGCGACCGCGACCAGCGCGATCCGCCCCGGGGCGAGGGCTCCGGCCGTCCGGGACGCGCCCCGGCCCGCTGTCCGTGGCGCCTTCTTGGGACTCATGCCCGGCCCCTCTCCTCCGTCGTGCTGTCGCTCGTACCCGGCCACAGCCGTGGGACCAGAATGGGACGCGCGGCGCCTACCCGTGACGGCGAGCAGAGCCGTACGGGTGACTTGTCAGACAACGTGGGCCGACTACCGTGGTGCGAAGGCCCGCGGAGAGCGAGCCGGGGACGAGACGAGGAGGGGCCGTGGCGGTCAGCGGGCAGCGGCGGCGACCGGTCGTGGCGCTCTACGAGCGGATCGCGGACGCCGTCCACGACGGCACCTACCCGCCGGGCTCCACGCTCCCCTCCGAGCCGAAGCTCGCCGCCGAGCTGGGCGTCAGCCGGCCGGCCCTGCGCGAGGCGCTGCTGCTGCTCCAGGAGGACGGCGTCCTCACGGTGCGGCGCGGGGTGGGCCGTACGGTCAACGACCGCCCGCCCCGGCGCGGCTTCGAGCACGTCCAGCCCCTGGAGGAGCTGATCGGCGGTGGCGTCCCGCTGCGGGTGCGTGCGCTGCTCAGGAGCGTCGAGGAGCCGACCGACTTCACCACCCAGCACCTGCTCGCGCCCGCCCGCGCCGAGCTGCGGTTCTGGGAGTCCGTACTGGGCGGGGAGGGCGCGGCGGCGGCGCTGAGCCACGAGTGGGCGGCGCCCGACGAGCTGCTCGACCGGGTGCACCCGGAGTTCGCGCGGGCCCTGCGGGCGACGGAGGCGGACCCGAAGGCCCGCGGCGCGGTCTCGATGCTGGCGGTGCTGGTGGGGGCCTCGCGGGAGACGGCCCTGAGCGCGCACAGCGGGATCACGGCGACGCTGCTCGGGCGGCGGCGCGGGGAGCAGCTGGGTCGCCCGGCGGACACCCCCGCGGTCCTGGTCACCCAGGTGGTGCGGGTCGGCGAGACGCCGGTCCTGGCGGCCAAGCACATGCTCCCGACGGGCACGCCCGCACTGCCGGTGCTGCAGTCGTACTGAGCGGGACGCCCTTTCGGCCCGGCCGCCGCTCTCGGCTCGTCGGCGTGATCGGCGTGATCGCCGTGATCGCCGTGATCGCTGCGATTGCCGCGATTGCTGCGATCGCCGTGATTGCCGTCGCGCCGAGCGGGGACGGGAGCCCGCCCGGGCCCGGGCCGGGAGCGAGGTGCCGCGCCCCGGAGACCCCGCCCGCCGACCGCGAGGACGCCGCTCACCGGGGCCCCGGCCCGGGGCCGCGAAGGCGCCCCCACGCACCCCCCGCAGGCACGGGGTTCCCCGCCCGTCGGGCCCGTCACAGCGCCCCGCCCGTCCTTGGCGTACACTTCCCCGCCATGCACTTGTCTGACAACCCTGCCACGCCTGCCGCCGCCACCGTCTCCGAGTGGATCCGCCGGGCCCCCAAGGCCGTCCTCCACGACCACCTCGACGGCGGGCTGCGCCCCGCGACCATCGTCGAGCTGGCCCGGGAGTGCGGCTACACCGCGCTGCCGACCGAGGACCCGGCCGAGCTCGCGGTCTGGTTCCGGGACGCCGCCGACTCCGGTTCGCTGGAGCGCTACCTGGAGACCTTCGCCCACACCTGCGCGGTCATGCAGACCCGCGAGGCGCTCGTGCGCATCGCGGCCGAGTGCGCCGAGGACCTGGCGGCGGACGGCGTCGCCTACGCCGAGATCCGTTACGCCCCCGAGCAGCACCTGGAGGGCGGCCTCACCCTCGACGAGGTCGTCGAGGCGGTGAACGACGGCTTCCGCGAGGGCGAGCGCCGCACCGGCGGCCGGATCACGGTCCGCACCCTCCTCACCGGAATGCGCCACACCGACCGCTCCCTGGAGATCGCGGAGCTCACGGTCGCGCACCGGGACAACGGCGTGGCGGGCTTCGACATAGCCGGCGGCGAGATCGGCAACCCGCCGGCCCGCCACCTGCCCGCCTTCCAGCACCTGAAGCGGGAGAACTGCCACTACACAATCCACGCCGGCGAGGCCGTCGGCGCGGAGTCGATCCACGAGGCCGTGCAGGTCTGCGGCACCGAGCGGATCGGCCACGGCGTGCGGATCACGGACGACATCGCCGAGGACGGCACGCTGGGCCGGCTCGCCTCGTACGTCCGGGACAACCGCATCGCCCTGGAGGTCTGCCCGACCTCCAACCTCCAGACGGGCGCCGCGAAGGACTACGCCTCGCACCCGATCGACGAGCTGCGCCGGCTCGGCTTCCGGATCACGCTCAACACCGACAACCGGCTGGTCTCCGGCACCACCATGAGCGAGGAGTTCCAGCACATGGTGGACGCGTTCGGGTACGGCCCCGAGGTGTTCGAGGAGTTCACGGTCGCCGCCCTGGAGGCCGCCTTCCTGCCGCTGCCGGAGCGGCAGCGGCTGATCGACGAGGTCGTCCGCCCGGGGTACGCGGCGCTGTAGGCGAACGGTCCGCGGGCGCTACCCGACCCTTCCCTCCACCAGGGGAAGGGAGAGCGTCCCCGTGGACTCGGGGGCGCTGACGACGGTCACCGGCTTGATCCCCCGGTTGCCGGAGTACGCGGTGTCGCTCGCCGCGACGACGAACTCCAGCCGGTGGCCCGTCTCGTACCGGTGGACGATGCCCGGCAGCTCGACGGTGAAGGGACGGGTGACGTCCGGTACGCGTACCGGCGCGACCAGCCGGTTGACCAGGGTCTTCGTCCCGTCGGGCGCGACGTCGTAGAGCTTGGCGAAGAGGACGAGCTTGTCGGCGGCGTCGCCCGAGTCCTGGACGCGTTCGGCCGCCGGGGAGACGACCTGGAGGGTCGCCCTCGGCGCGCCGACGAGGTCCACGGGCTCGGTGAGCGGGGCGCTGGTCCAGCCGAGGTAGGTGCCCGGGGTGTCGTACGGCCGGGGGTCGGGCAGCCCGATCATGCCCGCGAGCGAGGACTCGGAGTGGCTCGTGGGGACCGGCCAGTTGGTGTACTGCCGGGAGCCGCGGGCGACCTTCGTCCGGTTGTCGACGAGCTTGCCGTCGCCGGAGAGGTAGAGCTTCTGGCTCAGCGCCGGGACCCGGTCGGCGGTGCCGTAGCCGCTCCGCCCCTCGCGGTACCAGGCGAAGGCGGGGCCGGTGTCCGCGGCCGCGTCCTTCCGGAGGTACCGGTCGAACCAGGCGAGGACGCGCTGTCCGACGTAACTCCCCTCCGGGTCGCCGAGGTCGAGCTCGCCCGGCTTCTGCCCTCCGCTGTGGCCCCAGGACTGCCAGATCATCCGGGTGTCGACGCCGCGCTCGCGCAGCCGGTCGTAGGTGGCGCGCGCCTCGTTGAGGTTGAACAGGCTGTCGGACTGGCCCTGGACGATCAGGGTGGGGGCGGTGATCCGGTCCAGGTAGGAGACCGGGGAGACGCTGCGGGCGTACGCGAGCATCTTCTCGCTCTCGGCGGCCGGGTAACGGCCGGAGTTGAGGAGCCGCACGGTGTCGCAGGCGTCGGTGACGAAGTGCAGACAGCCGAGGGAGTTGATCCGGCTGGGGTCGAGGGACGGGGAGAGCAGGGGCTGGCCCTCGCCGATGAGGTAGAAGCCGTTGGCCCACTGCCATTTGAAGACGCCGGGGGTGGCCCGGTCGGCGGCGTTGGGGGCGAGCGAGTACGCGAGGTCGTTCCAGGTGATGAGGGGGACGAGGGCGTCGATACGGGGATCGACGGAGGCGGCCGCGAGTTGGACGGCCCCGCCGTAGGAGCCGCCGATCATGCCGACGCGCGGATCTCCCGCGCCGTCCCGGGTGACGAAGTCGACGCGGGTGCCGTCGTCGGCGGCGCGGGTGCCGGCGAGGAAGTCGACGAGGCGGGCGGCGGCCCGGCCGTCGGTCTCGGGCGCGTCGAGGGAGATCAGGCAGCCGGACTTCCCGAAGCCGAGGCCCGAGTAGACGAGGCCGACGTAGCCGCGCTCGGCGAAGGCCTTCCCGATCGCGGCGGTGGAGCTGTCGCTCTTGCTGCCGCCGAAGCCGTTGGTGGCGAGGACGGCGGGCGCGGGGTGGGCGGCGTCCGCGCCGGTGGGGCGGTAGAGGTCGGCGTCGACCGCGCAACTCCGGCCGCCCGCCTCGACGGTGAACCGGAGCGGGGTGACGGTGTACGGGGCGGGGTCCCCGTCCGCCCCGGCGGCGGGCGCGGCGAGGGCGAGCGGCGCGGCGAGCGCGGCCGCACCGGCCACGAGCGCGAGGGCCTTGCGGGATCGGGGCACGGCACGGGACACAGGGACCTCCACGCTGAGGACGGCACCGAGAGGCCCGGGTACCTACCGACTGGTAGGTACCCGGGCAGCGCCCATGCTGTGACACGTGTCATAAGCCCGTCAACGCGTCGGACGAAGGTTGTTGACGGAGATTCAAGGCTGTTGACGGAGATTCGGTGAAGGCGGCGCTCCCCCGCACGGGCGGCCGGGTCCCGCGGACCGCCGCCCGTCCCCCGATGGGAGAATGGCGGCATGACAGGCGCTGAGGAGTTCAGACCCGAATCGGAGCGGGTGACGCGCGTCCTGCGCGATCAGATCATCGACGGGACCCGGGCCCCCGGCAGCAGGCTGGTGGAGCGCGAGATCGCGGCCGAGCTGGACGTCAGCCGGCTGCCCGTCCGCGACGCCCTGCGGGACCTGGTCGCGGAGGGCCTGGTGACGCCGCGCCCGCGCACCTGGGCGGTGGTCCGCGAGTTCACGGCGTCCGACATCGCGGACCTCGGCGAGGTCAGGTCCGCCCTGGAGGTCCTCGGCTTCCGGCTCGCCGCGCAGCGCCGCACCCGGGCGGGGCTCGCCAAGCTCCGCGCCGACCTCGACGCCGAGCTGGCGGCCGCGGCCAAGGGCGACGGACAGGCCGCCCGGCGGGCGGCCGCCGACTTCCACGAGACCGTCACGGAGCTGGCCGACAACGCCCTGCTCAGCGAGCTCAACGCGACGCTGCGCAGCCGGATGCGCTGGCTGCTCGGGCAGCACGACGACTTCACCGTCGTCGCCGAGGAGCACGCGGAGCTGTACCGGGGGATCGAGGCGCGGGACGTGGAGCGCGTCGAGAAACTGGCCCTGCGCCACCTGGAGACCAGCCGCGAGGAGGCCGCAGCGCACCAGCGCAGGACGGCGGCGGAGTAGCCGGCCCAGGACGGAACAGCCGCTCCCGGCGCGTCGGCAGCGGGCCGTGGGGCGGCCGGTTGATCAAACGGTATGCCGAATGATCGACCTGCCCCGCGTGGGCCCGCCCCGACGGGGCCGCCCTCACTCCCCCACGTGCACGACACCCCCGGGCACGTCGGCGCGGATCTCGGTGCCGACGCGTCGCGCCATCGGGTCGTCGAGGCGCTCCGGGGGGCCGATGAGGGTGTGGTCGCCCGCCCTGGCGACGTGGACGGCCGCGTCGACCTCGGGCCTCGTCGAGCCTTCGGCGAAGGCGAGCTCTGCCAGACCCTCCGGGGAGGCGGTGCTCGGCCGCGGTCTCGGCTGCGTCCCGGGCCGAGCAGGCGGGGCCGATCAGCGCAGGGCCGGTGCGTCCAGGGTGAGCGTGCCCGTGTCCGCGTCGAGTACGGCGGGTACGCCGAGCGGCATGGTCAGCGCGGTCGCGCAGTGCCCGAAGTCCATCTGCTCCACGACCGGCACCCCGAGCCCGCCGAGCCGGTCGGCGAGCACCGCCCGCACCTCCTCGTACGGACCGCACTCCTCCCAGGAGCCGAGGGCGATGCCCGTGACCCCGTCGAGCCAACCGGAGCGCAGCAGTTGGGTGAGGATGCGGTCGAGGCGGTACGGCTCCTCCCCCACGTCCTCCAGGAGCAGCAGCCCCCCGCGGGCCGAGGGCCGCCCGTGCGGGGTGGCGAGGTCGGCGGCGAGGAGGCTGGCGCAGCCGCCGAGCGTCACTCCCCGGGCGCGGCCGGGCACCAGGGCCCGTGCCGTCTCCGGGCCGAGCGTGCGGACGGTCTCGGGCTCGAAGAGGGTGGCCCGCAGCGACTCCTGGGTGTGCGGGTCCGACAGGAACGTGCCGGCGGCGACCATCGGTCCGTGCAGGGTGGCGAAGCCCGCGCGGACGGCGAAGGCCTCGTGCAGGGCGGTGACGTCGCTGTAGCCGACGAACGCCTTGGGCCCGGCCGCCCGTATCGCCGCCCAGTCGACCAGGTCCACCATGCGCTGGGCCCCGAACCCGCCGCGCGCGCAGAGCACGGCGGAGACCGTCGGGTCGCACCAGGCCTCGGTCAGGTCGCGGGCGCGCGCCCGGTCCGCCCCCGCGAGGTGGCCGAGGGTGGGGTGGGCGTCGAGGACGTGCGGGGCGACCACCGGTTCCAGGCCCCAGCCGCGCAGGATGTCGAGGCCGGCCGTGAGCCGTTCCTCGGGTATGGGGCCGCTGGGGGCGACGACGGCGACCCGTGCCCCGGGCCTGAGCCGCTCGGGCCGGGTCAGGGGTTCGACGGTGGGGGACGGGCCGGTCATGTGCGGTACTCCAGGTCCGGGACGTCCGGGCGCTCGATGCCGAAGGTCCTTGTGTACAGGGAGAGTTCGGCCTCCAGGGCCTGGATCATGGTATCGGCCCTGCGGAAGCCGTGCCCCTCCCCCTCGAAGGAGAGGTAGGCGTGCGGCACGCCCCGGCCGGTCGCGCGGGCGAGGAGGCGCTCGGCCTGCGCGGGCGGGCAGATGACGTCGTCGAGGCCCTGGAGCAGCAGGAACGGGGCCGTGACGCGGTCGACGTGCTCGATCGGCGAGCGCTCCTTGTAGCGGGCGGGCACCTTGTCGAGCGGTCCGATCAGGCCGTGGAGGTACCGGGACTCGAAGTCGTGGGTCTCGTCGGTGGCCCAGCTCCGCAGGTCCAGGACGGGGTAGATGATCGTGCCGCAGGCGTACGCGTCGGTGGAGACGAGGGACGCGGCGCTGGTCCAGCCGCCCGCGCTGCCGCCGCGCACGGCGAGCCGGGCGGGGTCGGCGGTGCCCTCGGCGGCGAGGGCCGCCGCGACGGCCGCGCAGTCCTCGACGTCGACGACGCCCCACTGTTCGCGCAGTCGCTCCCGGTACTCGCGGCCGTAGCCGGTCGAGCCGCCGTAGTCGACCTTGGCGACGCCGATGCCCCGCGAGGTGAAGTAGGCGGTCTCCAGGTCGAGGACGAGCGGGGTGCGGCTGGTGGGGCCGCCGTGGGCCCAGATCACATAGGGCGGCAGCTCGCCCTCGGGTCCGGTGAAGCCGGGGTGGCGCGGCGGGTACACCTGGGCGTGGATCTCCCGCCCGCCGGGGCCGGTGAAGGTGCGGACCCGGGGCTCGGGGAGGTAGGCGGGGTCGACGGCGTCGGTGTGCGCGGCGCCGACCACGCGGCTGCGGCCGGTTCGGGTGTCGAGCTCGACGAGCTCGCTGGAGCGGTGCGGTCCGGCGGCGACTCCGACCACCCGGGTGCCGTGGGCGGCGAGGGTCGCGGCCCACTCGGTGCGGGTTCCGCCGGCGTCGACGAGGGCGCGGCGCTCGGGGTCGAGGATCCCGAGGGCGGTGCTCCCCCTGCCGTGGACGACGGCGATCAGGCCGTTCTCCAGGGGGGTGAACCAGCGGAGTCCGATCTGCCAGAGGGGGCCGCCGAACTCCTCGGCGCGGGGGCAGAGCGCCTCCGGTTCGGCGAGGCGGCCGTCGGGGGTGACCTCGGCGCGGTAGAGGTTCCACCAGCCGGTGCGGTCGCTGACGAGGAGCAGTCGGCCCGCCGCGTCCCAGTCGACCTGCGGGATCGACTCGGTGGCCGAGCCGGCGACGGTCCTGGCCTCCCGGAAGGTGCCGTCGGGGGTGACGTCGGCGAGTCGGACCTCGGTTCCGTCCCAGGGCATCCGGGGGTGGTCCCAGGCGATCCAGGCCGCCCGGCGGCCGTCCGGGGAGAGCCGGGGCCCGGTGACGAACCGGTGGCGGCCGTCGGAGAGTTCCCGGACGGCGGCGCGGTCCTCGGCGGCCGAGCCGTCGAGGGGCACGGCGGCGAGGACGCGGCGCACGTCGGTGGGCGCGGGTCCGGTGAACTCCTCCAGGACGCACCACACCTCGCCCCGGTCCGGGTGGACGACCGGGTCCACCCACCGCAGTCCGCCGCCGACGGAGGAGACCGGGGTGAGCGGCCGCGGTGCGGTGGCGGGCTCGGCGTCGGGTTCGTGGGCGTAGAGCCGCTGGTCGGGGAAGTGGCAGAAGACGGCGAGCGGTCCGCCCGTCGGACGTGCGACGGCCGCCCAGGGCTGTCCGCCGTACTCGATCACCCTGCTGCGGACGTTCCACGGGGCGGGCAGCAGGCTCTCCTCCGTGCCGTCGGCGCGCCGCCGGACGAGGGCGCGCCGGCCGCCCTCGGCGGGGCGGGGCGCGGTCCACCAGAGCTCGTCGCCGACGGCGCCGAGGTACTCGGGCCGCCCGTCGTGGGCGGCGGCGAGCGCGGCGTCGACGGGCGACGGCCAGCTGCCGTACCCGGCCGTGGTCGTGGCCATCTCGTCTCCCCCTGTCATGGGACTGGTCCCCCTCCGTCCTAAGCGGTCTTCAGGTAGTGGTCGAGCACGCGGACGCCGAAGTGCAGGGCGTCCACCGGGACGCGCTCGTCGACGCCGTGGAAGAGCGCTCCGTAGTCGAGGTCCGGGGGCAGCCGGAGCGGCGAGAAGCCGTAGCCGGTGATGCCGAGCCGGGAGAACTGCTTGGCGTCCGTGCCGCCGGACATGGTGAACGGCAGGACGTGCCCGGCCGGGTCGAAGCGCTCGACGGCGGCCCGGAGCTTGGCGAAGGTCGGGGAGTCGACCGGGGCCTCCAGGGGCACCTCGCGGTGGTGGAACTCCCACTCGACGTCGGGCCCGGTGAGCTGGTCCATGGTCGCGGCGAACTCCTCCTCCGCGCCCGGCAGCATCCGCCCGTCGACGTACGCGACGGCCTGTCCCGGGATGACGTTGACCTTGTAACCGGCCTCCAGCATCGTCGGGTTGGCGCTGTTGCGGACGGTCGGCGCGACGAGCGCGGCGGCCGGGCCGAGCTTGTCGAGGAGGACGTCGACGTCGAGGTGGCGGGCGTCGGTGTCGATGTCGATGCCGTACAGCGCGGCGAGTTCGGTGAGGGCGGCGCGGACGGTCGTGGTGAGGCGGACCGGCCAGGTGTGGTTGCCGATCCGGGCGACGGCGGTGGCGAGGCGGGTGACGGCGTTCTCCGTGTTCACCTTGGAGCCGTGGCCGGCCCGGCCGTGGGCGGTGAGCTTGAGCCAGGCGGTGCCCCGCTCGCCCGCCGCGATCGGATAGAGGGTCATGCCGGGCTGCGGGTGGAAGCTGAACGCCCCGGACTCGCTGATGCCCTCCGTGCAGCCCTCGAACAGGGCCGCGTGCCGGTCGGCGAGGAAGCCGGAGCCGTCCTCGGCGCTGGCCTCCTCGTCGGCGGTGTAGGCGAGGACGATGTCGCGGCGGGGCCGGACGCCGTGGCGGGCCCAGGAACGGACGACGGCCAGGACCATGGCGTCCATGTTCTTCATGTCGACGGCGCCGCGGCCCCAGACGACCCCGTCGCGCACCTCGCCGGAGAAGGGGTGCACGGTCCATTCGGCGGGGTCGGCGGGCACCACGTCCAGGTGGCCGTGGACGAGGAGCGCCTCGGCCGAGGGGTCGGTGCCGGGGATCCTCGCCACCACGTTGGTGCGGCCGGGGGTCCGCTCCAGGAGGGTGGGTTCGATCCCGGCGTCCGCGAGCCGCTCGGCGACGTACTCGGCGGCCGGCCGCTCGCGGCAGTCGCCGCCGCCCCGGTTGGTGGTGTCGATGCGGATGAGCTCGGAGGTGAAGGTGACCACCTCGTCGAGCGCCGTCGCGTCCGGGCCCCGGATCTCCTCAGCCATACTGCTCCTCCACCGCGGCCGAGACGATGGTCGTGACCGCCTTGAACGTGCGAATTGCCTCGTACATCGTCTCGCCGGTGTACGCGACGCGCCGCTCGCCGCTCCGCGCCACGCCGGGAACCACCGTGGCGGCGGCGCCCAGGTGCTCGGCGTCGAACTCCAGCTCCACGGTGAAGGGGCCGCCCCGGACCGGCTCGTGCCGGACGGCGAGCGCGGCGGCGCTCTTCGCCGCGGCGCGGATGTCGGCGGCGGTCCTCGCCGGGGGACGGCACACCGCCGCGTACCGCGAGACGTGGTCCTTGACGGCGACCTTGAGCGCCTCGGGCGCGTAGCCGAGGGCGTCCTCGCAGGTCAGGTCGTCCCCGGTGACGAGGACGACAGGCACGCCGTACTCCGCGACCACATGGGCGTTGAGCAGGCCCTCGCTCGCCCGCTCGCCGTTGAGCCAGACCCCGGTGATGGAGTTGGCGAGGTAGGTGTGGGCGAGGACGCCCTCGGTGCCGGCGCCGGTGTGGTAGCCGACGAAGGCGATGCCGTCGACGTCCCCGTGCTGCACGCCCTCGACCATCGAGAGCGACTTGTGCCGGCCGGTGAGCATCTCGGCCCGCTCGTCGAGCCGCTCCAGGAGCAGGTTCCGCATGGACCAGTGCGCCTCGTTGATGAGGACCTCGTCCGCGCCGCCGTCGAAGAAGCCGAGCACGGCGGCGTTCACGTCGGAGGTGAACATCGCGCGGCACCGCTCCCACTGCGGCGTGCCGGGCAGCACGTCGGCGGGCCAGGTCACACCGGTGGCGCCCTCCATGTCGGCGCTGATGAGGATCTTCATGCCTGGCACCGTACGCGCCGCCCGGCGGCCCTACCACCCCTGTGGATAACCTCCGTTGGAGTGGACCAATGACATCCACCGGGCGGCGGTACGACTCACCCGGCCGGTTCCGGATACCCCCTGAGGTCCTCCTCGGCGAGCCGGACCGCGCGGGGCCCGCCCCCGGCCCGGAGGGCTCCGGTGTCGAGGACCGCCTCGCGCCGGCCGGGCGGCCGGTCCTGTCGGGGAGGGGGTGGTCGCCCGTGGGGACGGGCGCGCCGCGCAGGGCGTGGTCGTGGTCGTGGTCGCACAAGGAGGGTGCGAGCGTCGGGCGCTCGCGCGGGGTGCTCACCGCGCGCGGTGGAGCTCGATTCCATGAGTCGTGGGAACATGCTGCCCTCCGAACCGACGGATCGTCACCTCGTCGACGATGCCCGGAGAGAGCAAAACGGCATCAACGGGTGCGTATAGGCTGTCTCAGTTGTCGTTCCCGACCTTCCGGAGAGCTCTCGGTGACCACCGCCTTCACCCCGTCCGACACCACGCCCCTCATGGCCGAGGAGCCGGAGTTCTGGGAGCCCTCGGCTCCCGAGCCCCAGGAGGCCCAGGAGGCCCGGAGCGCACAGGAAGCGGACGACCAGGACCCGGTCACGGACGACCACGACCCCGTCGTCGTGCGTGACGCCCGGGAGTTCGGGGCCTACGCGCGGACCGGTGGCTGGGCCTTCGCGCTGAAGGTGGCCCGGAGCGTCCGGCCGGGCGGTCAGCCCGCCGAGGGAACGGCCCGGACGAAGGTCTCGGCGAAGGCCTTCGCGGAGCTCGCCGGGTGCTCGCCCGAGCGGGTCATGCGCTACTACAGGGCCTGGGACACGGCTGCCGACGACGGTCTGGTCCCGCAGTTCGAGGTCCTGGTCCCCGGCGAGGACGTCGAACTGCCGGACGCGGACGTCTGGCTCTCGTACTACGCCTCCCGCAACAGCGCCTCCTCCGTGCGCGGTCAGGCGATCAGCGCGGCGGCCGAGGCGGAGGGCATCCGGCCGACGAAGGCCCTGGAGGTCGCGGAGAACCCGACGGCGCTGCGGGCGGCGATCCTCGCGGACCCCGGGACGGCCCAGGCCGCGCGCGGGGCGCTGCTCGACCGGATGAAGGAGGACCCGGCCCTCCAGACCGAGATGGCCCGCGCCATCGCCCGCACCGACGACCTGAAGAAGGCCGTGGCGAACGAGGCGAAGGCGGCCGACCGCATCGGGTACGTGCGGCAGATCGTCGAGAAGGGGCAGATCAAGACCCCCGCCGGGCAGACCGTGGAGGCACCGGCCGAGATCCGGGCCGAGGCCGAGCGGCACCTGTCGCTCCTCGACGAACTGGAGGACTCGGAGGAGGCGGGCGAGTGGGCCGGCGAGGCCTACGACACCGTGAAGAACCTGGTCGCCAAGGCGGTCGAGGAGGACCCGGCGCTGCGCGTCCAGGAGCGGCGGACCAGGTTCTACAACAGCCTGCAGAAGGCGACGAAGGTCTTCGAGGAGCTGACGCTCGACGAGGTGATGGAGGAGGACATCTACGAGGCGGACATGCTCCAGCGCCTCGAAGCCCTCCAGGAGGCGATCGGCACCTGCATCAGCGCGCTGCGCAGGGCGACGACCGCCTCCTAGACGGCCGCGCCTTTCTGGACGACCGAGCCCTCCTGGACGACCGCCCTCGCCTCGACAGCCGCCCCCTCCTGGACGACCGCCTCCTTCCAGGAGGGACCGCGGGGTCACCCCTCCCGGCCGTAGTCGCGCAAGGTGATGTTCTCGGCGGTCCTGCGGGCGATCTTGGCGGCCATGTTCTTGCCCGGCAGATAGGGCATGATCTTGTAGTAGCGGTTGAGGAGGGCGGCCATCAGCCGGCTGTCGGGGACCATCAGCCTGGCGACCCCGTCGCCCATCTTCTGGCAGCCCTCGGCGTACTCCCGCAGCTCCTCCTCGTAGCGGGCGAACGCGACGCGGTGGTCGCCGTGCGCGGCGGCCAGCTCCCCCGCCAGGACGTACGCGCCGACGAGGGCGAGTCCCGTGCCCATGCCGGACAGGGAGGACGGGCAGTGGGCGGCGTCGCCCAGCAGGGCGACGCGGCCGCGGGACCACGAGTCCATGCGGACCTGGCCGACCGAGTCGAAGTAGAAGTCGGGCGCGGACCGCATGTCCTGGAGCAGTCTGTCGCACTCCCATCCGGTGCCGGCGAACTGCTCGGCCAGGATCGCCTGCTGCCGTGGGACGTCCCGCCGGTCGAGGTCGGGGAGCTCGGAGGCGAAGTAGAAGACGGCCTTGGCCTCGGTGTTGTGGCGGGCGCTGTACAGGGCGGCGAGCCTGCCGGCGGTGCGGTAGGCGTGGCCGGTGTGGTCGAGCCCGAGGTGGTTGGCGGTGGTGAAGATCGCGCAGTGGACGCCGAGGTGCTTCACGAACCGCTCCTCGGGTCCGAAGACCAGTCGACGGGTGGTGGAGTGCAGCCCGTCGGCGCCGATCACCAGGTCGAAGCGGCGCGGCGCGGCGCGTTCGAAGGTGACGGTCACGCCGTCGGCGTCCTCGGTGAGCGAGGTGATGGAGTCCCCGAAGACGTACTCGGTGTGCTGCTCGGTCGCGTCGTAGAGGATCCGCGCCAGGTCGCCGCGGAGGATCTCGACGTCTCCGGCGAAGAGGTCGGCGGGCAGCTTCGCCTGCGGTTTGCCCGCGCTGTCGACGTACGACATGGAGCCCATGCCGGTCCTGGCCCGCTGGACGGCGTCCATGATGCCCATGCGGCGCAGGATCGACAGGTGGGCCTCACCGCGGAAGTCGACGGCGTAGCCGCCGTCGCGGAGTGCGGGGGCGCGTTCCACGACGGTGGTGTCGAAGCCGTGGCGGTGGAGCCAGTGGGCGAGGGCGGGGCCGGCGACGGAGGCGCCGGAGATCAGGACGTCGATGTTCTTCGCGTTCTTCGTGTTCTTCGTGTCGGTCACGGAAAGAGCTTGCGCCGAGGCCCTCACCGCGGGATCACCGCACGCTCACCGCTGCCGGCACGCCTCCGACACGCTCTCCACGACGTGCTCGGGAAGGCCGAGGAGGCGGAGTGCGCCCAGGGTGTCGGGTCCCATGGCGACGGCGGCCTCGCCGGCCTCCCGGTAGCGGGTGCGGGCGGTCGTGCGGTCGCCGCGCGCCTCGGCGACGCGGCCCAGTCCCGCGAAGGTGCGGACCCGGGTGCCGACGCTCCTGATCCAGTGCGGGTCGACCTGTTCGAGCGCCTCCGTGTACAGGCGCTCGGCCTCGGTCAGGTCGCCGTCGAGCAGGGCCGTGTCGCCGAGTCCGCGCAGGGCGGCCGCGAGGCCGGTGGAGCTGCCCGCCCGGCGGGCGAGGGCCATGGCCCTGTCGTAGTCGGCGCGGGCCGACGCCGGGTCCGGGCCGAGGCGGTGATCGCCCCGGTTGACGAGCAGGTCGGCGCTGTCCTCCAGGGCGCCGATCTGCTCGGTGAGCACGAGGGCCTCGTCGGTCAGCTCGACGGCCCGCGCGAGGTCGCCGCGCCCGCCCGCGAGGCCCGCGAGCGCGTCCAGGACCAGCGCGGTGCCCCAGCGGTCGCCGAGCGAGCGGAAGCCCTCGACGGCCGTGACGAAGGCGCGTTCGGCCGACGCGGTGTCGCCCTCGCCGAGGGGACCGAATCCCGACATGTACCGCGCGGTCGCCCGCGTCCACGGCTCCGCGCAGTCGCGCAGGGAGGAGACGAGGGCGAAGGCGCTCCGCGGGTCGGGTCCGCTGGCGTCGCGCAGCATCCACAGGAGCGGGGCGACGGGGTGACGGCCCGTCCGGCCGTCCGCCCAGGCGGCGGCCAGCGCCTTCTCGGCGGACGCGCGGTGCCGCTGCCAGACCGGCCGTCCGGCGGCGCCGGAGGCCGCGAGCAGCACGCACAGCACGTACTCCTCCTCGTCGAGGGAGTCGCCGTCCGCCCCTTCCAGGAGCGCGATCGCGTGCGGGGCGACCGAGCCGGAGACGCCCCGGATCCAGAGGTGGTTCGCGGCGTGGGCGAGCAGCTTCAGGCCCGTCTCCCGCTCCCCGGCCCGGACCGAGCGGCGCACCGCCGCGAGGAGGTTGCCGTGCTCGGCGGCGAGGACGGGCAGCCACTCCAGCTGTTCGGCCCGGCGCAGGTGGGGGTCGGCGGTCCGGAGCAGTTCCAGGAGCCACTGGGCGTGGGCGTGCTCCGCGTCGGCGCGTTCGTCCGCCTCGTCGAGTCGTTCCGCGCCGTAGGCGGCGATCGTCTCCAGCATCCGGTAGCGGCCGCCCGCCACCTCCAGGAGCGACTTGTCGACCAGCGACTCCAGGGTCTCGTCGTCGGTCGCGCACACCCGCGGCGCGGCCTCGGCCGTCGCTCCTCCGGCGAAGACCGTGAACCGCCGGGCCGCCCGCTGTTCGTCCTCGGAGAGCAGGTCCCAGCTCCACGCGACCACGGCGCGCAGGGTCCGGTGCCGTTCGTCGGCCGTACGGCTGCCCCGGGCGGCGACCCCGAGCCGGTCGTCGAGGCGTCCCGCGAGGTCGTGGACGTCGAGCGTGCGGACGCGTGCCGCCGCGAGCTCGATGGCCAGCGGCAGGTTGTCGAGGGCCGCGCAGATCCGGCCGACGACCTCCGGGTCGGCGGCGAAACCGCGCCGCACGGCGCGGGCCCGGTCGGTGAAGAGCCGTACGGCGGCGGCGGCGTCGAGCGGTTTGACCTGCCAGAGGTTCTCGCCGGTGATGCCGAGCGGCTCACGGCTCGTCGCCAGGACCCGCAGCCGTGGGCAGACCGCCAGGAGCCGTGCGGCGAGTGCCGCGGTCTCCTCGATGACGTGCTCGCAGTTGTCGAGGACGAGGAGGAGCGGCCGGTCGGAGAGCGCCGCGACCAGCCGGTCGACGGGGCTCTGCCCACCGGCCCCCGTGCCGAGGCCGTTCTCGCGCAGGCCGAGCGCGCTCGACAGCGCCTGGGGCAGTGCCGCGGCGTCCCGCAGCGGTGCCAGTTCCACGAAGCAGACGTCGACGGCGGCGAGTCCGGCGACCTCGACGGACAGCCGGGTCTTGCCGACGCCGCCGGGGCCGATCAGCGTGACCAGCCGGGCCACCCGCAGCAGCCGGGCGAGCTCCGTCACCTCGTCGGCGCGGCCGACGAACGCGGTCAGCTGGGCGGGGGGTGCGGCGGGCCCGGGTGACGGTGCGGCGCTCAGCAACTCCTGGTACAGGGAGACGAGTTCGGCGGAGGGGTCGGCGCCGAGCTCCTCGGCCAGGCGGCGCCGGGTCTCCTCGAACACCACGAGCGCCGCGGCCGGCCCGCCCTCGGCGAACAGGGCTCGCATCAGCAGTCCCACGAGGCGCTCCCGCAGCGGATGGCGGCCGACCAGTTCGCGCAGTTCGGGCACGACGGCGCGCGGATCGCCGGTCCGGCACTCGGCCTCGATCCGGTCCTCCAGGGCCCCGAGCCGGTGCTCCTCGAGCCGGGCGGCGGCGGGTCCGGCGGTCTCGCCCTCGGCGAGGCCGGCCAGCGCGGGCCCCCGCCACAGTCCCAGCGCCTCGCGCAGCGGGGGGAGGGCGCCCGCCGCGTCCCCGGCGCGCAGGGCGGCCCGTCCCGCCTGGGCCAGGCGCTCGAAGCGGCCGGCGTCCACGCCGTCGGGGGCGACCAGGATCCGGTAGCCCGCCCCGGCCTGTTCGATCACGGCCCCGGAGCCGAGGGCCTTGCGCAGCCGGGACATCTGGGACTGGACCGCGTGCGCCGACACCGCGCCGTCCGGGTCGACGGCGTCGGCCAGCCGGTCCGTCGACACGACCTCTCCGGGCCGTATCAGCAGCAGGGCGAGCAGCGAGCGGCGGGCCGGGCCGCCCAGGGGAACCTCGGTCCCGTCGCCGTACCACGCGCGCGTCTCACCGAGGATTCCGAAGAACATGGCGGTGATTATCCACCGGAGTCGATCACCCGCGGGCGATCGTGCCGAGGCAGGTGCCGCCCGGGACGTCGATCGTCCGGCCGGTCGCCCACCGCCCCTGCGGGCCCGCCGGGAAGCCGACGACGACGGCGACGTCCTCCGGCTCGCCGGTCCGTCCGAGCGCGGTTGCTCCTCGTCCGGTGCCCGTTCCGTCGCGACCCGGCGACGGGGCCACCATGGCGGTGAGCGCTCACCACGCGCTCACCGCCCGAGCCGCCCGAGACGCCGAGCCGCCCGAGGCGCCCGAGCCACCCGAGACGCCCGAGCTGCCGAGCCGCCCGAGGTACCCGAGGCGCCCGCTCACCGTCCGGCGCGGTGGTCCTCAGTCCTCGTGGCCGAGCTGGAGGTCGCGCTCGGTGCGGCCGCCGCCGGCCACCTGGAGGACGGTGGCGACGGGCGGGTACCCGGCGGCGATGACCGTGTACTCGCCGGAGGACAGGTCGACGAAGCGGAAGGTGCCGTCGGGCCCGGTGGTGAGGGTGTCCACGACGTTGCCCGCGGCGTCGAGGAGGGTGACCCTGGCGTCCTCCACCGGGCGTCCTCCCCCGGCCCGTACGGTGCCGCGCAGCACCGCGCCGCCGGCCAGTTCGATGTCCTGGCGGGTCTCGCGGGAGGCCTGGACGCTCACGGGGAGCGCGGCGGGCCGGAAGGCGGGGGCGCTGGCGGCGAGCGTGTACTCGCCCGCGACCAGTTCGCCGATGACGTAGCCGCCCTCGCGTCCGCTGCGGGTGGAGGCGACGACCTCGCCGCGCACGTCGGTGAGGGTGACGGCCGCGTCGCGCACGGGCGTGCCGTCTGCGGTGACGACGCTGCCCGCGAGCCGGCCGGCGCCGCCGAGGACGACGTCGAGCTCGACCGGCCGGTCGCCGACGGTGACGGAGACGGCCTGCGGCTGGTGGCCGCCGGCCGCCGCGATCAGGACGTACGCGCCGCCGCCGGGGACGCTCAGGGCGTACCGGCCGTCCTCGCCGCTCGCGCCGCGGCCGATCTGCCGGCCCTGGACGTCGATGAGGGTGAGCGCGGCCCGGGGGACCCGGCTTCCGTCGTGGTGCTGGACGGTGCCGCAGACGGGCACTCCGGAGTGCGGAGGGACGGCGGTGGTGTGGGC
Organism: Streptomyces sp. NPDC053513; assembly: GCF_044544765.1. Taxonomy (NCBI): domain Bacteria; kingdom Bacillati; phylum Actinomycetota; class Actinomycetes; order Kitasatosporales; family Streptomycetaceae; genus Streptomyces; species Streptomyces sp. NPDC053513. The sequence goes on along the minus strand of NZ_JBITXP010000014.1, from coordinate 182,298 downwards.
GGGGGCGGCGTGGCGGGCGTGCGGGACCGACTGGATGCCGGCGGTCTCGTCGGCGTGCGTGGCCTCGGTGAGGGGGCTGTGGTGGGACACCAGCGGTTTCTCCTTGAGGAAGAAGGCGAGGACGAGGCCGAGCACGAGGACCGGCACGAGGTAGAGGAAGATCCGCGGCATCGCGTCCGCGTACGCCTGGACGTACGCGTCGCGCAGGGCGGGCGGGAGGGTGTGGACGGTCCCGGGGGTGATCGACTCGGCGGGCGGCAGCGGGGTGGAGCCGTCCCGGGCGAGGACTCCGGCGAGCCGGTCCCCGAGGGCGTCGTCGAGCCGGGAGGCGAAGAGGGTGCCGAAGACGGCGGCGCCGACGCTGCCGCCGATCTGGCGGAAGTAGGTGTGGGCGCTGGTGGCGGTGCCGAGGTCGGCGGGGCGTACGGAGTTCTGCACGGCGAGCACGAGGACCGGCATGACGAGGCCGATGCCGGTGCCGAGGACGGCCTGCCAGAGGCTGTGCTGGAGGCGCGGGGTGTCGGTGTCCATGCGGGAGAGCAGCCACATGCCGAGGACGGAGACGGCCCCGCCGATCACCGGGTAGACCTTGTAGCGGCCGGTGCGGCTGATGAGCTGGCCGGAGACGACGGAGGCGATGACGATGCCGCCCATGAGCGGCAGCATCAGGAGGCCGGATTCGGTGGCGCTGGCGCCCTCGACCATCTGCAGGAAGCTGGGGAGGTAGCTGGCGGCGCCGAAGAGCGCGATGCCGACGACGGCGCCGACGAGGGCGGTGACGGTGAAGACGGAGTCGCGGAACAGCCTGAGCGGGATGAGGGGTTCGGGCGCGAAGCGCTCGACCACCAGGAAGAGCAGGGCCGTTCCGGCGGCTCCGCAGCCGAGGGCGAGGATGACCCGGGAGTTCCAGGCGTACTCGGTGCCGCCCCAACTGGTCAGCAGGACGAGGCAGGTGGAGGCGGCGGCGAGGAGCAGGGCGCCGAGGACGTCGAAGCGCGCGCGTGCGGTGGGTTTCGGGAGCTTGAGGACGGCGGCGACGACGGCGAGGGTGACGAGTCCGAAGGGCACGTTGAAGTAGAAGCACCAGCGCCAGGAGACGTGGTCGGTGAAGAAGCCGCCGAGCAGGGGTCCCGCGACGGAGGCGAGGCCGAAGGCGGCGCCGATGAGCCCCATGTAGCGGCCGCGTTCCCGGGCCGGGACGATGTCGGCGATGATCGCCTGGACGCCGATCATGAGGCCGCCGGCGCCGATGCCCTGGACCGCGCGGAAGGCGATGAGCTGGTCCATCGTGCGGGACCAGCCGGCGAGGCCGGAGCCGATGACGAAGACGACGATGGCGAAGAGGAAGACGCCCTTGCGGCCGAGGAGGTCGCCGAGCTTCCCGTAGACGGGCAGGCCGATGGTGGAGGTCAGCAGGTAGGCGGTGATCGCCCAGGACATCCGGTCCAGGCCGTGGAGTTCGCCGACGATCTTCGGGAGGGCGGTGGCGACGATCATCTGCTCCAGCGCGGCGAGGAGCAGCGCGAGCATGAGGCCGCAGAAGACGAGCCGGACGCGGCGGGGGTCGAGGCCGGCGGGGGCCGGGCCGGGCGGGGGCGCGGGTTCGGCGGGCGGGCCGTCCGGGGCGAGCGGTTCCTCGTCCCCGTCGAGGCCTTTCACGATCGTGATCGCACCCACGTGTCTGCTCCCCTCGTCACGGCGTCTGCGCCGCGCCATTCTTCGCATTGGGCGCGAAGGGGGAGCAAGTCGGGCGGTACGGGAGGGCGGTGGCGACCGCGGGGGTGAACGTCCCCGCACCACGGCGCACTTGGGTCGCTCATCAGCGCGTTTACGAGAAGGCCCGCGCCCCCCGGCGCACGGAGGGCCGGTACGGGGGGCGCGGGCGATCCACTCGAATCGGTGAACGCTCCGGGCGTTACTTCTCGACCTCGTCGGCCAGCTTGGCGAGGACGGCGTCATAGATGCGGCCGAGCCCCTTGGGCGCGAAGGTCTTCTCGAAGAAGCCGCCGATGCCGCCGGCGCCGTTCCAGACGGTGGTGACGACGGCGCGGGACCTGCCCTCGCCGGCGGGCGTCACGGTCCAGGTGGTGACCATGGAGGAGTTGCGGTCCTTCTCGACGAGCTGCCCGTCGGTGGGCTCGGTGACCTCCAGGAGGCAGTCGCGGACGCGCTTGCTGGTGGCCTGGAGCTTCCAGTGGACGAGGGTGCCCTCGCCGTCGCCGCCCTCGCGCACCTCGTACTCGCTGAAGTGCTCGGGGAGCAGCTTCGCGCGCGTGCCGCTGTAGTCGGCCAGCGCGTCGAACACCGTCTCCGCGTCCGCGGCGATGATCCGTTCCGTGGTGGCCTCGACCTGCGCCATTGACTTCCTCCAGCTCGTGATTCCTCGGGGGGTGCGGGCCTAGCGAACCACGTGGGCTCCGGGGGGCGAAATCCGGGTTGCGACGATCAAGGGAACAGATGTTCTATTCTGGGCGAACGGTCGAGGCCGAGCCACCGAGGAGACGTCCATGCGCTGGGACAATCTGGGCGACACCCCCACCGCCCCCGCCGGCATCGCCCTGTTCGGCACGGACGCGGTCACCACCCGCACCTTCGACACCCCCGAGTTCCGGGGCGTCACCTTCCACGAGGTCCGGGCCCGCTCGATCCTGAACCGGGTGCCCGGCGCCTCCCGGATGCCGTTCGAATGGACGGTCAACCCGTACCGCGGCTGCACGCACGCGTGCGTGTACTGCTTCGCCCGCAAGTCCCACGCCTATCTCGACCTGGACACCGGCCTGGGCTTCGACTCCCAGATCGTCGTCAAGGTCAACGCCCCGGAACTGCTGACCCGGCAGCTCGCCTCCGCCCGCTGGCAGGGGGCGCACATCGCCATGGGCACCAACGTCGACTGCTACCAGCGCGCCGAGGGCCGCTACCGCCTCATGCCGGGCATCCTCACGGCGCTGCGGGACCGGGCGAACCCGTTCTCGATCCTCACCAAGGGCACCCTGATCCTGCGCGACCTGGAGCTCCTCGTCCAGGCCGCCCGGGTCACCGAGGTCGGCATCTCCGTCTCGGTCGGCTTCACCGACCAGGAGCTCTGGCGGACGATCGAGCCCGGCACCCCCTCACCGCAGCGCCGCCTCGACGTCGTCCGCACCCTCGGCGAGCACGGCATCGACTGCGGGGTCCTGATGGCGCCCGTGGTGCCCTTCCTGGGCGACCGGCCCGAGCAGCTGCGCGCGACGGTCCGCGCGGTCGCCGAGGCCGGCGCGAGCTCGGTCACCCCACTCGTCCTGCACCTGCGGCCGGGCGCCCGCGAGTGGTTCACGGCCTGGCTGCGCGAGCACCACCCGGGCCTGGTCCGGCGGTACGAGCGGATGTACGCGGACGGGGCCTACGCGCCGACCTGGTACCAGCGCCGGATCACCCGTCAGGTGCACGAGCTGGCCGCCGAGTTCGGCATCGGGCCCGCCCACCGGGGCGCGGCGCGCCGGATCCCCGTACCGGAGGAGCCGCCCCCGTCGTCCGCGCCGGAGCAGCTCACCCTCCTCTGAACGTCCGGGCGACACCCCGGCAGCACGCCGGGCCGATCATCGGACCGGTCACCTGACACGCCGTCGGATCCGCATCCGTTCGGGTCAACTCTCGCCGAAAAAGGTCCCCTCGGCGCCGGTTCGGGACACAAACGCCCTATGACCCCACGCGCAGGAATGCTGATCGCCGCTGGAGCGCTGGTCGCCGGGACGGTCACCGTCCTGCCCGCCGCCCCCGCCGACGCCGGTGAACCGGCCCCCCGACCGCTCCCCGGCCTCACCTGGACCGAGTGCGCCACGAAGGCGTACCCCCGGCTCCAGTGCGCCACCCTGAAGGTGCCGCTCAACCACGACGACCCGGCCGGGCGGAAGATCACCCTGGCCCTCACCCGCGTCCCGCACACCGCGAAGACCTTCCAGGGCCCGCTGCTCGTGAACCCGGGCGGCCCGGGCGGCAGCGGGCGCGGCATGGCCGGGTACGTGGCGGCCTCCCTGCCCCCGAAGGTGGCCGCCGAGTACGACGTGATCGGCTTCGACCCGCGCGGGGTCGGCAAGAGCGAGCCCGCGCTCGACTGCAAGCCCGGCCACTTCGCGCCCGTGCGGGCGGACTCGGTGCCGACCGGGGCCGCGGCCGAGCGGGCGGCCGTCGAGCGGGCGCAGTCCTTCGCCGAGGCCTGCGGCGAGAAGTACGCGGACGTGCTGCCGTACGTCGACACCGTGAGCACCGCCCGGGACCTGGACGCCATCCGGCAGGCGGTCGGCGCGCCGAGGATCAACTACCTCGGCTACTCGTACGGCACCTACCTGGGCTCCGTGTACGCGCGCCTGTACCCGGACCGGGTGCGGCGGATGGCGCTCGACTCCGTCGTGAACCCGCACGGCGTCTGGTACGAGGACAACATCGCGCAGGACTACGCCTTCGACGACCGCCACAAGGACTTCATGGCCTGGGTGGCCCGGCAGAACGCCGTGTACAGGCTGGGCACCGACCCGGCGGCCGTCGAGGCCGCCTGGTACCGGATGCGCGACGCGCTGCGCGCGGAACCGGCCGGCGGCAAGGTCGGCCCCGCCGAACTGGAGGACACCTTCCTGCCCGGCGGGTACTACAACGGCTACTGGCCCCGTCTGGCGAGCGCCTTCGCCGCGTACGTCAACGACGCGGACCCGGCGCCGCTGAAGGAGGCGTACGAGCGGTACGGGGAGGCCGACGCGGCCGCCGACAACGGCTACTCGGTCTACACGAGCGTGCAGTGCCGGGACGCGGGCTGGCCCCGCGACTGGAACGTGTGGCGCAAGGACAGCTGGGACGTGCACGCGAAGGCGCCGTTCTCCACCTGGAACAACGCCTGGTACAACGCTCCTTGCGCCTTCTGGCCCGTGGAGTCGCTGACCCCGCCGGACCTCACCAACGACCAGCTGCCGCCGGTCCTCATCCTCCAGGCCACGGACGACGCCGCGACGCCGTACGAGGGCGGTGTCGCCCTGCACCGCCTGATGCGCGGCTCCAGCCTCGTCGTCGAGGAGGGCGGCGGGAACCACGGGGTGACCCTCGGCGGGAACGACTGCCTCGACGGGCACCTGGCCGCCTACCTCGCCACGGGCGAGGTGCCGCGCGGCGAGGGCGACACCGAGGTGGACGCGATCTGCGCCGCGCTCCCCGACCCGGAGCCGGAGCCCGTGACCGCGGCCGCGCCGACGACCCCGGAGAAGAGCGGCAGGCGGGCGGGCGCGGTGCGCGCGGAGCGGGCCGGCATCGCCCTGCACGGCCTCCTCGGCCACGTGCGCTGACCCCCGCCCCGCCTTCCCCCGGTGCCCGCTCCCCGGCAGGGGGCGGGCACTGTCAGTGGCGTGCGCGAGGATGTGGGACATGACGAGCCACCTCACCCACGTGCCCGCGCCCGACGGCCTCGCGCCCAGCCCCCAGTACAGCCATGTCGTGTGGGGCACCGGCCGGTTCGTCGCGATATCCGGGCAGTGCGCCCTCGACGCCTCCGGCGCGGTGGTCGGGGAGGGCGACGCGGCGGCCCAGGCCCACCAGGTCTTCGCGAACCTGGAGCGCTGCCTCGCGGCGGCCGGCGCGGGCTTCGGAGACGTGGTGAAGCTGACGTACTTCGTCACGGACATGGCCCACCTCCCGGCGGTACGGGACGCCAGGGACGCCCACTTCGCGGGCGTTCCGCTGCCGGCGAGCTCGGCGGTCCAGGTGTCGGCGCTGGTCCGCCCCGAACTGCTCGTGGAGATCGAGGCGTTCGCGCTGATACCGGAGCGGGCCTGAGCTCCGCCCCCGGGGAGGCCGGAGTGGAGCCCCGTTTGCTAGGTTGACGCGCGTGTTCCTCTTCCGTGCGTAGAAGTCGGCGATCCGACGACCGTGCCCCAGCCGGGCGCGGTGTCCCGCCGTCCCTTCACGCCCCGGCGCCGCAGGCCTGCGCCCTCCGACGAGGAACCCCGTCATGTCCGTGTCCTCCCCTGCCCACTTCCCCGCGCCCACGTACGCCGCGGTGCTGCGGACCCCGCACGCCGGCCGCGCCTTCGGGTCGGCCCTCCTCGGGCGGCTGTCCTACGGCACCGCCCCGCTCTCCCTGATCCTCTCCGTCAAGGACGCCACCGGCTCGTACGCCGTGGCCGGCACGGCCATGGCCGCGTTCGGGCTGGCCGGCGTCCTGCTGTCGCCCGCGCGGGCGGCCCTGGTCGACCGCCTCGGGCCGCGCCGCGCCCTGGTGCCCCTGGCCGCCGCGTACGCGCTGCTGCTCGTCGCGCTCGCGGTGGCGGCGGCCCGGCCGGCCGCCCCGGCGGGTGTGCTCGTCGCCCTCGCCGCGGCCTCCGGCTGCCTCGTCCCGCCGCTCGGCCCGGTGACGCGGGCCCTGTTGAGCGGCCTCCTGTCCGACCGGGACCTGCTGCGGCGCGCGTACAGCCTGGACACGGTGGCGGAGGAACTCCTCTTCGTCACTGGCCCGTTGCTGGTGGGTCTGCTCGTGCGGTACGCCTCGGCCCCGGCCGGGCTCGTGGTGAGCGCCGGGCTCGTGCTGACCGGCACGCTCGCGTTCGTCACCTCGCCGGCGGTCCGGGGCGGGACGGGCGCGCCGAGGCCCGGGGCGCCGCGGCGTGCCGCGGGCGGGCGGATCGTCCCCGGTGCCGGGCTCCTCAGGGCGGTGGGGGTGGCGGCCGCGGTCGGCATGTGCCTGGGCGCCGTCGAACTCCTCGTGATCGCGTTCGCCGACGCGCACCAGCGTCCCGGGGCGGTGCCGTGGGCGGCGGCGGCCCTCTCGGCGGGCAGCGCGGTCGGCGGGCTGGTGCACGGAGCCGTGCCGTGGCGGGTCCCCACCGGCGTGCGCCTGTCGGTCCTGGCGCTCGGTCTCGGTACGGTCCTGGCGGCCGCGGGGCTCTCCCCGCATCCGTACGCGCTGGTCGGCTGGGTGGCGCTCGGCGGCCTCTTCGTGGCGCCGGCGATCACCAGCGCCTATCTCCTGGCCGACGAGTCCGTCGGGGAGGAGAGGCGCACCCGGGCCGGCGCCTGGGTCAACACCGCGTTCAACGCGGGCACGACGGCGGCGACGGCCGGTGCGGGCCTCCTGGTGGAGCGGCTTCCCCTGCCCCTGTGCTTCGCGCTCGCCGCGCTGCCGGCGGTCCTCGCCGCGGCCGGGACGCTGGTCCCGGCCCGTCGGCGTCCCGGGTCAGTGGGCGGGGTCGAGCCGCCGGAGTGACGTCCGGGCCGCGGCGCCCAGCCTCGGGTGCGGGAGCGCCGCCTCCAGGGCCTCCCGGGCCCTGGGGTCGCCCAGGGTGCCCAGGCCCTCGACGCAGGCGAGGCCGACCCGCCAGTGGGGGTCGTCGGGCCGAAGTCGCCGTTCGAGGACGGTGACCAGGGCCGGCACGGATTCGGGCGCGCGGAGCTCGGCGAGCAGCCGGACCGGGAGCAGGGCGTAGGCGACGCGGAGTTCGTTGGTGGCGAGGGCCGCGGCCGCGCGCGCGGTGCGGGGGTCGCCGAGCCGGGCCAGGGCGTGGGCGGCGGTGACGCAGCGCTCCGGGTCGCGGTGGTTGAGGAGCAGGACGAGGGCCTCGAAGGCGCGGGGGTCGCCGGCGACGCCGAGGGAGTAGGCGGCGACCTCCCGGGCCCAGAGCGGCCGTCCGGGCTCGGTGAGGACGCGGTGCAGTTCCTCGCGGTCCCCGTTCACGGGGAGGGCGCGGGCGAGTTCCGCCAGTTCCGTGAATGCCTCCGGGACTTCTCCTGAGGCATTCTCGATCTCGTCCCGCAATCGATCGATCATCGAGCAGAATTCCGGGTCCTCGGAGATTTCCATGAATCCGACCCTATCCGCGATCCAGATCACACTTTCCCAACTTCCCGGGACTGGCGCGCTCGTTACCGGCCGGTTAGTCTCAGGTGAGCGGGCACCCCCCGCACTTCGCACGACGGCCTGGTGACGCAGCCGTTGTGTTCGCTTGTCGGTTCGGCAGTTTCGACGTGGCTCCGGGACAGAGTCCGTCGCACCTTTTCCCAGGGCACCGCCCTCTTTTCCGGGCCTCGCCCCCGCTCTTTCCCGCGCCCCTTTTCGTGCGCGCACTGCCCTCAGTCGTCACTCTTCCTCTGGAGTCCCCTGATGGACACCCCTCTCTCCACCATCGCCGTCGTCGGTCTCGGCACCATGGGCACGGGTATCGCCGATGTCCTCGCCCGGGCCGGCCGCGAGGTCATCGGCATCGACATCAGCGACACCGCCGCCGCCCAGGCCGTCGCCGCCCTGGAGGCCTCCACCGCCCGTGCGGTGGCCCGCGAGCGGATCACCGAGGAGGAGCGGCAGGACGTCCTGGCCCGCTTCCGTACCTTCTCCGACCTCCAGGCGGCCGCCGAGGCCGACCTCGTGATCGAGGTCGTGCCCGAGTCGTACGAGGCGAAGCAGGAGGTCTTCCGGGCCCTCGACGGGATCGTCCGCCCGGACGCGATCCTGGCCACCGGCACCAACGCCCTCTCGGTGACCCGGCTCGCCGCCGACTCGGCGCACCCCGAGCGGGTCCTCGGCCTGCACTTCTTCGCCCCGGTCCAGGCGATGAAGCTGGTCGAGGTGGTCTCCTCCGTGCTGACCGACCCGCGGGCCGTGGACGCCGTCACCCGGCTCGCCCAGGACCTCGGCAAGGAGCCGGTGGCGGTCGGTGACCGGGCCGGCTTCATCGCGGACGGGCTGCTCTTCGGGTACCTGAACCAGGCCGCCGCCATGTACGAGGCCAAGTACGCCTCCCGCGAGGACATCGACGCGGCGATGAGGCTGGGCTGCGGCCTGCCGATGGGCCCGCTGGCGCTGCTCGACCTGGTCGGCGTCGACACGGCCCGCACGGTCCTGGAGGCCATGTACGCCGCCTCGCACGACCGGCTGCACGCGCCTGCGCCGATCCTCAAGCAGCTCAGCGAGGCCGGTCTGAGCGGCCGTAAGGCGGGCCGCGGCTTCTACACGTACGCGGCGCCGGGCTCCGGCGAGGTCGTGCCCGACGCGCTGACCCCGTCCGCCTCCGCCGACGCCGGCGGCGGCCGTGAGATCCGCTCGGTCGGCGTCGCCGGCTCGGGCACCATGGCCTCCGGCATCGCCGAGGTCTTCGCCAAGGCCGGTTACGCGGTCGTGCTCGCCGCCCGCTCCCAGGAGAAGGCGGACACCGCCAAGGCCCGGATCGCCAAGTCCCTGGCCCGCTCGGTCGACAAGGGCCGGATGACGGCCGAGGCGCGCGACACCACGCTAGGCCTGATCACCCCGGCCGGCTCGCTCGACGCCTTCGCCGAGGTCGACCTGGCCGTCGAGGCGGTCGCCGAGGACCTGGCGGTCAAGCAGGAGCTGTTCGGGCGGCTCGACAAGATCTGCAAGCCGGGCGCGGTGCTCGCCACCACGACCTCCTCGCTGCCGGTCATCGCCTGCGCCCGCGCCACCTCGCGGCCGCAGGACGTCATCGGGATGCACTTCTTCAACCCGGCGCCGGCGATGAAGCTGGTGGAGATCGTCCGTACGGTCCTGACCGCCGACGACGTCCACGCCACCGTCCGCGAGGTCACGGCGAAGATCCGCAAGCACCCGGTGGACTGCGGCGACCGCGCCGGCTTCATCGTGAACGCGCTGCTCTTCCCGTACCTGAACAACGCGGTCAAGATGGTCCAGGAGCACTACGCGACCCTGGACGACATCGACGCGGCCATGAAGCTGGGCGGCGGCTACCCGATGGGCCCGTTCGAGCTGCTCGACGTGGTCGGCCTGGACGTCTCGCTCGCGATCGAGCAGGTGCTGCACCGCGAGTTCCGCGACCCGGGCCTCGCCCCCGCCCCGCTCCTGGAGCACCTGGTGGCGGCGGGCTGCCTGGGCCGCAAGACGGGGCGCGGCTTCCGCGAATATGCCCGACGCTGAGCCCCGCACCGCCGGCTGGGGCGGTCTGCTGAGTCCCCCGGGCACCGCCGGTGCCCCGGGGGCCTCCCCGCCCCCACCTGGGCACACTCCCACTCCGATGCAGTACGTTCGGACCATGCCCAAGGCCGCGAAGACACCCCGTGCCACGTCCCCGTCCGACGCTCCGGAGAGCGCGGCGGGCACCCGTGCCGCCGCGCAGCGGCTCAAGATGCGCCGGGAGCTCGCCGCCGCCGCCATGGAGCTCTTCGCCACCAAGGGGTACGAGGCGACCACCGTCGACGAGATCGCGGCAACGGCCGGGGTCGCGCGGCGGACGTTCTTCCGGCACTTCCGGTCCAAGGAAGAGGCGATCTTCCCCGATCACGACGACACGCTGGTGCGGGCGGAGGCGGTGCTGAACGCCGCGCCGCCGCACGAGCACCCGCTCGACACGGTGTGCCGGGGCATCAAGGAAGTCATGAAGATGTACGCGGGGTCCCCCGCGGTCTCCGTGGCGCGCTACCGGCTCACCCGTGAGGTGCCGACCCTGCGGGAGCGGGAGATCGCCTCGGTGGCCCGCTACGAGCGGCTCTTCACCCGCTATCTCCTCGGACACTTCGACGAGCGGGACCACCACGACGGCAACGACGACCCGCTGCTCGCCGAGGTGGCCGCGTCGGCGGTCGTCACCGCCCACAACCACGTGCTGCGCCGCTGGCTGCGGGCGGGCGGCGAGGGCGACGTGGAGACCCAGCTCGACCACGCCTTCGCGATCGTCCGGGAGACCTTCGGGTCGGGCATAGGCGCCCGCCCGGCGGCCGCCGGGGGCACCACCGCCGCGCCGGCCGAGCCGGCCCCCGAGGCGCCGGTCGCGACGGCGTCCACGACGGGCGACGTCGTGGTCGCGGTGGCGCGTACGGACGCCCCGCTCGACGAGGTCATGCGGACCATCCAGCAGGCGCTCACCAAGCCCTGAGCCGCTCTTCCCAGGAGGGCCGCCCCCGGATTCCGGGGGCGGCCCTCTGGGCGTTCCCGTGATGTTCCCGCAGCTCACGGGCCATTTCGATCGATCATCGCTCATCCGTGACGGGCAGATTGCATCTGAGTGAAATTGTTGGCACGCAGTGCCTTGTCAGGTGACACGGCGTGCCATACGTTGATGTTGTCCGGGCGGCCGGCGCGCAGAGATCACACCTCGCGCGCCGGCTGTCCCCACCAGCCGACGGCCGGTGCGCCCGGACGCCTGCGTCACAGGCACCCTCGCGCTCCACCACACAGCGCCGCCACCGCACCACCCAGCCGAACCGACGGCACACCTCTACAGCAGTACTCACCGCCGTAACCCCCAGGCGTCCCTCCCTCAGGACGCTCACCGCCGGAGGCAACCCGTGAAGGAAATCCTGGACGCGATCCAGTCCCCGGACTCCACGTCCGCCGACTTCGCGAACATCAAGCTCCCCGAGTCGTACCGGGCCGTCACCGTCCACAAGGACGAGGCCGAGATGTTCGCCGGCGTCGAGAGCCGCGACAAGGACCCGCGCAAGTCGCTCCACCTCGACGACGTCGCGCTCCCCGAGCTCGGCCCGGGCGAGGCACTCGTGGCCGTCATGGCGAGCTCCGTCAACTACAACTCGGTCTGGACCTCGATCTTCGAGCCCGTCTCGACCTTCGGCTTCCTGGAGCGCTACGGCCGGCTCTCCGAGCTCACCAAGCGCCACGACCTGCCGTACCACGTCATCGGCTCCGACCTCGCCGGCGTCGTCCTGCGCACCGGCCCGGGCGTCAACTCCTGGAAGCCCGGCGACGAGGTCGTCGCGCACTGCCTCTCGGTCGAGCTGGAGTCCTCGGACGGCCACAACGACACGATGCTCGACCCCGAGCAGCGCATCTGGGGCTTCGAGACCAACTTCGGCGGCCTCGCCGAGATCGCCCTCGTCAAGTCCAACCAGCTGATGCCGAAGCCCGGCCACCTCAGCTGGGAGGAGGCGGCGGCCCCCGGCCTCGTCAACTCCACCGCCTACCGCCAGCTGGTCTCCAACAACGGCGCCGGCATGAAGCAGGGCGACAACGTCCTCATCTGGGGCGCGAGCGGTGGACTCGGCTCGTACGCCACGCAGTTCGCCCTGGCCGGCGGCGCCAACCCGATCTGTGTCGTCTCCTCCCCCGAGAAGGCCGACATCTGCCGGTCCATGGGCGCCGAGGCGGTCATCGACCGCAACGCCGAGGGCTACAAGTTCTGGAAGGACGAGAACACCCAGGACCCGCGCGAGTGGAAGCGCTTCGGCTCCAAGATCCGCGAGCTGACCGGCGGCGAGGACATCGACATCGTCTTCGAGCACCCGGGCCGCGAGACCTTCGGCGCCTCCGTGTACGTCACCCGCAAGGGCGGCACCATCACCACCTGCGCCTCGACCTCGGGCTACATGCACCAGTACGACAACCGCTACCTGTGGATGTCGCTGAAGCGGATCATCGGCTCGCACTTCGCGAACTACCGCGAGGCGTGGGAGGCCAACCGCCTGATCGCCAAGGGCAAGATCCACCCGACGCTGTCGAAGGTCTACTCCCTGGAGGAGACCGGCCAGGCCGCGTACGACGTCCACCGCAACCTGCACCAGGGCAAGGTCGGCGTCCTCGCCCTCGCCCCGCAGGAGGGCCTGGGCGTCAGCAACCCGGAGCTCCGGGCCCAGCACATCGACGCCATCAACCGCTTCCGGAACATCTGAGGTCCCGAAGATGACTGAGCGCCAGAAGGACCGGCCGTGGCTCATGCGGACGTACGCCGGTCACTCGACCGCCGAGGCGTCCAACGAGCTGTACCGGCGCAACCTCGCCAAGGGTCAGACCGGCCTCTCGGTCGCGTTCGACCTGCCGACGCAGACCGGGTACGACCCCGACCACATCCTCGCCCGCGGCGAGGTCGGCCGGGTCGGCGTCCCCGTCTCGCACCTCGGTGACATGCGCCGGCTGTTCCAGGACATCCCCCTGGAGCAGATGAACACCTCGATGACCATCAACGCCACCGCCATGTGGCTGCTGGCGCTCTACCAGGTGGCCGCCGAGGAGCAGGGTGCGGACATCACCAAGCTCCAGGGCACCACCCAGAACGACATCGTGAAGGAGTACCTGTCGCGCGGGACGCACGTCTTCCCGCCCGGCCCCTCGCTCCGCCTCACGACGGACATGATCGCGTACACGGTCAACCACATCCCGAAGTGGAACCCGATCAACATCTGCAGCTACCACCTGCAGGAGGCCGGGGCCACGCCGGTCCAGGAGATCTCGTACGCGATGGCGACCGCGATCGCGGTCCTCGACTCGGTCCGCGACTCCGGTCAGGTCCCCGAGGACCGCTTCGGCGAGGTCGTCGCCCGCATCTCCTTCTTCGTGAACGCGGGCGTCCGCTTCATCGAGGAGATGTGCAAGATGCGCGCCTTCGGCCGCATCTGGGACAAGATCACGCTGGAGCGGTACGGCATCGAGAACCCGAAGCAGCGCCGTTTCCGCTACGGCGTCCAGGTCAACTCCCTCGGCCTGACCGAGGCCCAGCCGGAGAACAACGTCCAGCGGATCGTCCTGGAGATGCTGGCCGTCACCCTCTCCAAGGACGCCCGCGCGCGCGCCGTGCAGCTCCCGGCCTGGAACGAGGCCCTCGGCCTCCCCCGCCCGTGGGACCAGCAGTGGTCGCTCCGCATCCAGCAGGTGCTCGCCCACGAGTCCGACCTGCTGGAGTACGAGGACATCTTCGCCGGCTCGCACGTGATCGAGGCCAAGGTCGACTCCCTCGTCGAGGAGTCCCTGGCCGAGATCGACCGGATCCAGGAGATGGGCGGCGCGATGGCCGCCGTCGAGTCCGGTTACCTCAAGTCGCAGCTGGTCTCCTCGCACGCCGAGCGGCGCGCCCGGATCGAGGCCGGCGACGAGAAGATCGTCGGCGTGAACATCTTCCAGTCGACCGAGGAGAACCCCCTCACCGCCGACCTGGACACCGCGATCATGACGGTCGACCCGGCGGTCGAGGCCCGGGTCGTCGCCTCGCTGAAGACCTGGCGCGACAACCGCTACCAGCCGCCGTTCAACCACCCGCGGCCCTGCAAGGCCCTGGAGCGCCTCAAGGAGGCCGCCAAGGGCACGGAGAACCTCATGGAGGCCACCCTGGAGTGCGCCCGCGCCGGGGTCACCACCGGCGAGTGGGCCGGGGCCCTGCGCGAGGTGTTCGGCGAGTTCCGCGCCCCCACGGGCGTCTCCTCCGCCCCGGTCGCCGTGACGGCCGAGGAGGGCACGCCGCTCGCGCTGGTCCGCGAGAAGGTGGCCCGCACCGCCGAGGAGCTGAACTGCGGGCGGCTGCGGCTGCTCGTCGGCAAGCCGGGCCTGGACGGGCACTCCAACGGGGCCGAGCAGATCGCCGTACGCGCGCGTGACGCCGGTTTCGAGGTGGTCTACCAGGGCATCCGGCTGACCCCCGAGCAGATCGTCAGCGCCGCCCTGGCGGAGGACGTGCACTGCGTGGGCCTGTCGATCCTCTCCGGCTCGCACTCCGAGCTGGTCCCGGACGTCCTCGACCGCCTCCGCGAGGCGGGCGCGACGGACATCCCGGTCATCGTCGGCGGGATCATCCCGAACGCCGACGCCGCAGAACTGAAGCGCGCGGGCGTGGCCGCCGTCTTCACACCGAAGGACTTCGGTATCACGGAGATCATCGGCCGTATCGTCGACGAGATCCGGCAAGCGAACAAGCTCAGCCCCCTGGAAAGTACGGAGGTCCTCGCATGACCAGCCCTGTGAACCGGCTCCGCCCCCGCCGCTCCTGCCTGGCGGTCCCCGGCTCCAACCCGCGCTTCCTCGAGAAGGCCCAGGGCCTCGCCGCCGACCAGGTCTTCCTCGACCTGGAGGACGCGTGCGCCCCGCTGGCCAAGCCCGAGGCCCGGCACACCATCGTGAAGTTCCTGAACGAGGGCGACTGGACCGGCAAGACCCGCGTGGTCCGCGTCAACGACTGGACGACCCACTGGACCTACCGCGACGTCGTCACGGTCGTCGAGGGCGCCGGCCAGAACCTCGACTGCATCATGCTGCCGAAGGTCCAGGACGCCCAGCAGATCGTCGCCCTCGACCTGCTGCTCACGCAGATCGAGAAGACCATGGGCTTCGAGGTCGGCAAGATCGGCATCGAGGCGCAGATCGAGAACGCGCAGGGCCTGACCAACGTCAACGCGATCGCGCAGGCCTCCCAGCGCGTCGAGACGATCATCTTCGGCCCGGCCGACTTCATGGCCTCCATCAACATGAAGTCCCTCGTCGTCGGCGAGCAGCCGCCCGGCTACCCGGCGGACGCGTACCACCACATCCTGATGAGCATCCTGATGGCGGCCCGCGCCAACAACCTCCAGGCGATCGACGGCCCCTACCTGCAGATCCGCAACCAGGAGGGCTACAAGGCGGTCGCGCAGCGCGCCGCCGCCCTGGGCTTCGACGGCAAGTGGGTGCTCCACCCGGACCAGGTCGCCGCCGCGAACGAGATCTTCTCGCCCTCGCAGGAGGACTACGACCACGCCGAGCTGATCCTCGACGCGTACGACTACTACACGTCCGAGGCCGGCGGGAAGAAGGGCTCCGCGATGCTCGGCGACGAGATGATCGACGAGGCCTCCCGCAAGATGGCCCTGGTCATCTCCGGCAAGGGCCGCGCCGCCGGCATGCAGCGCACCAGCAAGTTCGAGATCCCGGAGGCCTGAGTCCGATGCAGTTCGGCCGCACCTATGAAGAGTTCGAAGTCGGTGCCGTCTACAAGCACTGGCCCGGAAAGACGGTCACCGAGTACGACGACCACCTCTTCTGCCTGCTGACGATGAACCACCATCCGCTGCACATGGATGTGAACTACGCCGAGAACACGACGGATTTCGGCAAGAACGTCGTCGTCGGCAACTACATCTACTCGCTGCTGCTCGGCATGTCCGTGCCGGACGTCTCCGGCAAGGCGATCGCCAACCTGGAGATCGAGTCGCTGCGGCACGTGGCGCCGACCTTCCACGGCGACACGATCTACGGCGAGACCACGGTCCTCGACAAGACCCCGTCGAAGTCGAAGAACGACCGCGGCATCGTCTACGTCGAGACCAAGGGCTACAAGCAGGACGGCACCCTCGTCTGCGTCTTCCGCCGCAAGGTGATGGTCCCCACCGAGACGTACATCAAGGAGCGCGGCGGCGAGCAGCCCGGCCGCCCGGAGCTGAAGGCACAGGAGAAGTAGCCATGGCGCGACTCGCCCAGACCCACGGTCTGACCGACGTCCAGCAGGAGATCCTCGCCACCGTCCGGGACTTCGTCGACAAGGAGATCATCCCGGTCGCGACGGAGCTGGAGCACCGCGACGAGTACCCGCAGCAGATCGTCGACGGGCTCAAGGAGCTCGGCGTCTTCGGTCTGATGATCCCCGAGGAGTACGGGGGCCTGGGTGAGTCGTTGCTCACCTACGCGCTGTGCGTGGAGGAGATCGCCCGCGGCTGGATGTCGGTCTCCGGCATCATCAACACGCACTTCATCGTGGCGTACATGCTGAAGCAGCACGGCACCCAGGAGCAGAAGGAGTACTTCCTTCCGCGGATGGCGGCCGGCGAGACGCGCGGCGCCTTCTCGATGTCGGAGCCGGGCCTCGGCTCGGACGTGTCGGCGATCACCTCGAAGGCGGTCAAGGACGGCGACGAGTACGTCCTCAACGGCCAGAAGATGTGGCTGACGAACGGCGGCACGTCAACGCTGGTGGCCGTTCTCGTCCGAAGTGACGAAGGACACCCGGAGGGCACCGCCCCCCACAAGTCGATGACGACCTTCCTCGTCGAGAAGGAGCCCGGCTTCGGAGAGGTCCGCCCCGGCCTCACGATCCCCGGCAAGATCGACAAGATGGGTTACAAGGGCGTCGACACGACCGAACTCATCATGGACGGACTGCGCATTCCGGCCAATCGCGTGCTCGGCGGGGTCACCGGCCGAGGGTTTTACCAAATGATGGACGGCGTCGAGGTCGGCCGCGTGAACGTGGCGGCCCGTGGTTGCGGCGTCGCGCAGCGTGCTTTCGAACTGGGCGTCTCGTATGCCCAGCAACGTCACACTTTCGGCAAGGCGATCGCCCAGCACCAGGCCATCCAGTTCAAGCTGGCCGAAATGGCTACCAAGGTCGAGGCCGCCCATGCCATGATGGTGAACGCAGCACGCAAAAAGGACTCCGGGGAACGAAACGACCTCGAAGCAGGGATGGCGAAGTACCTCGCCTCCGAATACTGCAAGGAGGTCGTCGAGGACGCCTTCCGCATCCACGGCGGATACGGCTTCTCGAAGGAGTACGAGATCGAGCGTCTCTACCGGGAGGCTCCGATGCTGCTCATCGGCGAAGGTACCGCCGAGATCCAGAAAATGATCATTGGTCGTCGGCTCCTGGAGGAGTACCGATTCCAGGGCTGATTGTCGCTTTTGAGTCGGTACGGCCGCGAAGAAGATCACACCCCGTGTTCGTCTTCCGGCCGTCGACTCGGTTCCTGGCTTGCCCAGTTGCGCCCCGCAACCGATAGCATCGCCGGAAAGCCGCCGTCCCCCGTTGCCAGTGCGGCATCATCCGCTACGAAGGTCATCCATGCCCGACAGTCGAACCTCTGCACATCGCGACAGCCTCAAGGGCGCACGCATCGCACGCGGAGCATCGCCGTGGCTTCTGCCGACCGTGGCCACCGCGGCGCTGAGCCTCGCGCGCTCCCGCAAGTCGAGGCGCGCCGCGGCCATCGCCGTGCCGACCACCGCTCTCGCGGCCGGCATGCTCTGGTTCTTCCGCGACCCCGAGCGCGAGATCGCTCAGGGCCGGGTCATCTCCCCCGCCGACGGCGTGGTGCAGAGCATCATGCCGTGGAAGGACGGGCGCACCCGGGTCGCCATCTTCATGAGCCCGCTGAACGTCCACGTCAACCGCGCGCCGCTGGCCGGCACGGTCACGTCCGTGGAGCACGTCCCCGGCGGCTTCGTCCCGGCGTTCAACAAGGAGAGCGAGAACAACGAGCGCGTCGTCTGGCACTTCGACACCGAGCTCGGTGACATCGAGATGGTGCAGATCGCCGGCGCCGTCGCCCGACGGATCGTGCCGTACATCCCGCAGGGGACGAAGGTCGAGCAGGGTGACCGCATCGGTCTGATCCGGTTCGGCTCGCGCGTCGACATCTACCTCCCCGAGGGCGTCGAGGTCGCGGTCGAGGTCGGCCAGGCCACCACCGCGGGGGTGACTCGCATTGACCGTGATTGATCCCGACACACGGGCGGCCGACTGGGTCGCGGAGTCGGAGGCGGACGCCGAGGACGTCGAGGAGATGCCGCTGTCGCTGAGGCTGTCCATAGCGGACGCCCTCACGCTCGGTAACGCCACGTGCGGCTTCATGGCGGTGTACTTCACCACCACCGGCATCCTCATCCCGCACCTCACCGGCAGCAGCGAGACCGGCATGGCGCGCAACAGCGCCGCCACCGCCGTGATCCTGATGCTGGCCGCGGCGATCTTCGACCTCTTCGACGGCATCGTGGCGCGCAAGCTCCGCAGCTCGCCGATGGGCGCCGAGCTCGACAACCTGTCGGACCTGATCAGCTTCGGTCTGGCCCCGGCCTACTTCGTACTCGTGTACGGAATGGTCGCGGACGACGCGCAGCAGAAGGTCTCGGCGGTCGCCGCGATCGTGGTGCTGCTGGCCGTGGTCCTGAGGCTCGCGAGATTCTCCTGCGTGACGATGAAGGACGGCATGTTCCAGGGCATGCCGAGCCCCTTCGGCGCGCTGACGGTCGTCTCGATCGTGCTCCTGGAGCTGCCCTTCATCCCGACGCTGCTCGCGATCATCGGAGTGGCGTGGCTGATGGTCAGCCGGGTCGAGTACCCGAAGCCCCGGGGCGTCCTCGCGGTGGCGATGCTCAGCTGGATCGTCGGCGCGATGGCCATGCTGGCGGCCTGGGCGTTCGACGCGCCGGGCGGGGCGTTCCTGCTCCAGACCGGCTGCGCGCTCCAGGTCGCCCTGGGCGCCGTGATCCCCCTCTTCGCGACGGCCCGCCGGGCGAACACCTTCCGCGACAACCGGCGTGAGAGCCGGGAGGCGCGGGCGGCACAGCTGCCGTAGCGGGCGGCGGAACAGCGTACGAAGGGCCCCGGGAGGCGAATCGCCTCCCGGGGCCCTTTCGCGTGCCCGGGACGCCCCTAGAGGCGCTTGTAGTAGAGCGTGGTGGGGCGGAGGGTGCCGGCGGGGTCGGCGGCGTAGTCCGGGATCGTCCCGGCGGCGGTCCAGCCCGCGCCCCGGTAGAGGCGCTCGGCCGGACTGCCGGTCTGGGTGTCCAGGACCAGCAGCCTCAGGCCGGTCGCGGCGGCGTGCGCCTCTGCCGTGGTGAGGAGGCGCTGCCCGAGGCCCCCTCCGCGAGCCGAGCTGTGGACCAGGAGCCGGGCGATCTCGCCGCGGTGCCGCCCGTTGGCCGCCCCGACGCGGACGAGGGTGACGACGCCGGTGAGGCTCCCGTCGGGCCCCTGGGCGGCCCAGACGTCCCGTACGCCCCTCTCCGCCTCCCCGGCGATCCCCGACCACCACTCGGCCGCCTCGGCGGCGTCCAGGGGCGCCAGGAAGCCCACGGAGGCCCCGCCGTCGACGGCGTCGACGAGGAGCGCGGCGAGGCCGGCGGGGGCGTGGGCGCGTACGGCGGCGGGGGTGAGGCGCTCGATGACGTCGAGCCGCTTCTCCAGGCAGAGGAGGTCCGGCCGGTCGTCCCACGATTCGACGGCCCCGAAGCCGAGGCTCCGGTAGAGAGCGAGCGGTTCCTCCCGCCAGTTCCAGACCGTGAGGCGCACGGCGGGGGCGCCAGCGGCGGCCGCCCGGCGCAGGGCCTCGGCCATGAGCGCCCGCGCGAGCCCCTTCCTGCGGGCCCCGGGCGCGACCCAGAGCCGCTTGATCTCGGGCGCGCGGCCGTCCTCGGGGGCCTTGAGGACCACGCACCCGGCCGGCTCGTCGGCGCCGGGCGGGGTGGCGAGCAGGACGGTGTCGGCGGCGAACGCGCCGCCCGGGTCCTCGGCCTCGGCGCGGTACCCGGGCGGGAGCTCGGCGGCGGTGGCGACGGCGGCGCCCTTCTCAGCCTGGTTCACGAGGTGGTAGGCGGTGAGCAGGGTGGGGAGGTGGGGGTGGGAGGGGTTCTCCTCGATGCGCACGGTCATGGAGGGAGCTTCACACCACCGTGTTACCACCGGATGACGATCTTCTAGGGTGGGCCCATGCGTGTACTGGTCGCGGGCGCCACGGGTGCCGTCGGTCGTCGGTTGTCGCCCCGCCTGGAGGCGGCCGGCCATGAGGTCGTGGGCATCTCCCGGCGCGGGCCCCGTCCCGTGGACGTGCTCGACGCGGAGGCGGTGCGCCGGGCGGTGGCCTCCATCGCGCCGGACGCGGTAGTCCACCAGCTCACCGACCTGGGCGGGGCGGACGGGGCCGCGAACAACCGGCTCCGCATCGACGGCACCCGCAACCTGGTGGACGCGGCGCGCGCGGCGGGCGTGCGGCGGATCGTCGCGCAGTCGATCAGCTGGGCGTACGCCCCCGGGGACGGTCCCGCCGACGAGTCCGTGCCGTTCGATCCGACCGAGGAGGCGCCGCGGGCCCGGATCGTCGCCGGGGTGCGGGCCCTGGAGTCCGCGGTGGCCGAGCTGCCCGAAGCGGTGGTGCTGCGCTACGGGATCCTCTACGGGCCCGGCACCTGGTACGCGCCGGGCGGCGCCGTCGCCGCCGCGCTGGCTGGGGACCCGGCGGCACGGTTCCTCGGCAGCACGGCGGCCGACGACTCGGTCAGCTCGTTCGTGCACGTCGCCGACGCCGCCGAGGCGGCCGTGCGGGCCCTGGGGTGGCCGTCGGGCGCGTACAACGTGGTGGACGACGAGCCGGCCCCCGGGCACGCCTGGCTGCCGGTCCTCGGGGCGGCCCTGGGCGTACCGGTCCCGGAGCGGTCCGGGGGACGGGTGGAGTGGGCCCGGGGGGCGCTGAACGCCCGGGCCCGCGCGCTGGGGTGGACCCCGGCCCGGCCGTCCTGGCGGACGGGCTTCACGAACCAGGACGCGTAGCCCACGGGACGCCACACGCCCCGCGCCCTTGCTGGACGGCTCCCCCTCGCTCGTGCGGGCCCGCGCCTTGCTGGGCGGCTTCCCCTTGTTGCTCGTGCGGGTCCCGCGCCTTGCTGGACGGTGCCCCCGCCCACCCGCCCGTGTGGGCAATCGTCCCGCTGGGGCAAGGGGGTCCCCCCTGCTCGAGCGAAGCCGAGAGCTTGGGGGAGGGTGGGCACACGGGACGGCGCCCTGAGCGGCGCTTCCGCGTTCCGGGCCTGGACCCACACCACGTGCGAGCCGCGCCTGTCGGTGCGGGTTCAGGCGCGGGAGCCTCGGGCGCCGGTAAGGGCGCCGTTCCGTTGTGCCCACCCGTTCCGCCCCAGCGGAACGACTGCCCACAACGGGGGCAGCGCCTCCCCGCGGGCGCAGCCCGCAGTGGGGGTGCGAGGGGTGGGCGCTGCTTCAGGCAACGGGGTGCGAGGGGGGCGCCGTCCCGGCGGGGCGAGTGCCCGCCGGGGTGGGGGCTACGACAGGAAGTCGTGGGCGATGTTGGACGCCACCATTTCCAGGAGCGGCCCCGCGTTCGCGATGCACTTCGCCGTGTCCGGCTCCAGGTCCGTGAGCGGGTAGGCGCGACGGATCCCGGCCGCGCCCAGTGCCTCCGGCGGCAGGGCGAGGCGCCCGCAGACCGCGACGACCTCCTTGCCCGCGGCGCGGGCCGCCGCGGCGACCCCGGCCGGCGCCTTGCCGTGGAGGGTCTGCTCGTCGAGGGAGCCCTCGCCGGTGATGACGAGGGTGGCGCGCTCCAGGGCGGGGGCGAAGCCGAGGACCTCCAGCATCAGCTCGATGCCGGGCCGGAAGCTCGCGCCGAGGATGAGCGCGCCGTACCCGATGCCGCCCGCGCCGCCCGCGCCGGGCGCGACGGCGGCCTCGGCGGCCCGGGAGCCGATGGTCTTCTCCAGGACGGTGGCGAAGTGCGCGAGGGCCGCGTCGAGGACCTGGACGTCCTCCGGGGTCGCGCCCTTCTGCGGGCCGTAGACGGCGGGGGCGCCCTTGGGCCCGGTGAGCGGGTTGTCGACGTCGCTCGCGAGGATCAGGTCGACCGAGGCGAAGCGGGGGTCGAGGCCGCTGAGGTCGGCCGTGGCGAGGTCCGCGAGGGGTGCGCCGCCGGGGCCGACGGGCTCGCCGGCCGCGTCGAGGAACCGGGCGCCGAGCGCGGCGAGCATGCCGGCGCCGCCGTCGGTGGTGGCGCTGCCGCCGACGCCGAAGACGAGGGTGGTGGCGCCCGCGTCCAGGGCGGCGCGGAGCAGCTCTCCGGAGCCGTACGTGGTCGCCGTGAGGGGGGCGAACACGCCGGGCGGGAGCAGCTGGAGGCCCGAGGCCTCCGCCATCTCGACGACCGCGGTGGTGCCGCGCAGAGCGAACGCCGCGGTGACCGGCTCGCCGAGCGGGCCGGTCACGCGGACCTCGCGCCGCTCGAAGCCGGCCGCGACGGCCGCCGCGACGGTGCCGTCGCCGCCGTCCGCGACGGGCAGCGTCTCCACCGTGAGCTCCGGGACGACCCGTCGCAGTCCTGCTGTGACCCGCTCCGCGACCTGCACGGCCGTGAGCGAGCCCTTGAACTTGTCGGCCGCCACGAGCACGTGAGCGACCTGAGTTGCTGCCCCGTCCGTCACCTTGCATCCCTTGCTTTCGAACGTGCAGTCGCGCCGAGGCAGACCCTATCCGTACGGCCAGACGGCGTGCCACCCCCTGATAAGGCGATATTCCGCACCATAGTGGGGTCGCATGAGCACGGAAGAGATCATTCCTGATGGCGGACCCGACGGGAAGGTCATCGGGATCGGGGTCGCGGCCGTCGTCGCGGTGGCCGGCTGGGCGGCGCTGGGCGAGGACTCGTTCGACAGCGCGTCCTCCTCCGCCCTGAAGTGGGTGCTGTCGAACTTCGCCTGGCTCTTCGTGGTCGCGGCGGACGCCTTCCTGGTGTTGTGCGTGGTGATCGCGCTGAGCCGCTTCGGCCGGATCAGGCTGGGCGCGGACGACTCGGAGCCGGAGTTCACGAATCTGGCGTGGATCGCGATGATGTTCAGCGCCGGAATGGGCATCGGCCTGATGTTCTACGGGGTCGGGGAGCCGCTGACGCACTTCCTGAACCCTCCGCCGGCGAGCGGCGCCTCCGCGGGGACCGGCGCGGCGGCCCTCACGGCGATGGAGTACTCGTTCTTCCACTGGACGCTGACCCCGTGGGCGATCTACGGGATCGCGGGCCTCGCGCTCGCGTACGCGGGCTTCCGCAAGGGGCGGGGGAACCGGCTGAGCTCCGCCTTCGTGCCGCTGATGGGGGCGCGCCGGGCGGACGGGTGGCCGGGCAAGGCGATCGACCTCCTCGCGGTGTTCGCGACGGTGTTCGGCACGGCGACGAGTCTGGGTCTGGGCGCCCTCCAGGTCGCCGAGGGGCTGAACCTGACGATGGGCGTGGAGAACTCGACGGCCACGCAGCTGATCGTCATCGTGGCGTTGTCGGCGGCGTTCGTGCTGTCGGCGTTCTCCGGTCTCCACAAGGGCGTGAAGTGGCTGTCCACGCTGAACATCGTCCTCGCGGCCTGTCTGATGGCCTTCGTCTTCCTGCTGGGCCCGACCGTCTACATCCTCGACACCGTCCCGGCCTCCGTCGGCGGCTACCTGCACCAGCTGCTGCCGATGGCCAGCCGCACGGGCGCGTTCACCGACCGCGACTGGCTGGGGGCGTGGACGATCTTCTACTGGGCGTGGTGGCTGTCCTGGGCACCGTTCGTCGGCACCTTCATCGCCCGGATCTCGCGCGGCCGGACGATCCGGGAGTTCCTGGTGGGAGTGCTGCTCGTGCCGTCGGGGGCGACGGTGGTGTGGTTCTGCGTCATGGGCGGGACCGCGATCCGGCTGGAGTCGACGGGCGCGGCGGACCTGGCGACGGCGGTGAAGGACGGCGCGGAGGCCTCGCTGTTCGCGATGCTGGAGGCGCTGCCGATCGGGACGGTGACGTCGGTCCTCGCGATGCTCCTGGTGATGACGTACTTCATCACGAGCGCGGACTCGGCCTCGCTGGTGATGGGTTCGCTGACGAGTCGCGGCGCGCTCCATCCGCCGACCTGGCTCGTGGTGACCTGGGGCGTCCTGATGGCCGCGGTGGCGGCGGTGCTGCTGGTGGCGGGCGGTCTGAACTCGCTGCAGACGGCGACGATCCTGGTGGCGCTGCCGTTCGTGGTGGTGATGCTGGTGCTGTGCTTCGCGCTCCTGAAGGAGCTGCGGGCGGACCCGGGAGCGGGCCCGGCCCGGCACCAGGCCCTGCACGGGCTGCGGGACGCGGTGCGGACCCTGGTCGGTGAGGCGATGACCGAGCGGGCCGGTGACCGCCACCGGCGGCCGCCCCGCGCGGCGGAGGGCCGTACCGAGGCGGAGCGCGCCGAGGACCGGCGCTGAGTCCCGGCGCGCACCCGGCCGCCGGATTCGGTACACCGGAGGTATGGGGTTCACGGACGGGGAGCTCGGGGACCGGATCCTGGGCGGCTGGACGGGCCGGATCGCCGGGAACATGCTCGGCAAGCCCGTGGAGCGGGGGGACCACTGGACCCGGGAGCGCATCGACGCGTACCTGAGGCTGACCCGGGCGCTCCCGCTGACGGACTACCTCCCTCCCCCGCCGCCCGGGGCGGAGGGCTTCGAGCTGCGGCCCGAGTGGAAGCGGTGCGTGCGGGGCGGGGTCGACGGCAGCTGCCGGGACGACGACGTCGACTGGTCGGTCCTGGGGCTGCACCTCCTGGAGACGTACGGCTTCGCGTTCACCACCGAGCAGGTCGGCCGGGAGTGGCTGCTGCGGCTGCCGTACCTGCAGACGTTCACGGCGGAGCGGGTCGCCTACCGGAACCTCGCCGACGGTCTGCGGCCGCCGCTGACCGCCACGTACGACAATCCGTACCAGGAGTGGATCGGGGCGCTGATCCGGGCCGACGTGTACGGCTGGACCTGTCCGGGCGACCCGCACCGGGCCGCCTCGCTGGCCCGTCGGGACGCGGTCCTCTCGCACACCGGGAACGGCGTGTACGGGGCGATGTGGGCGGCGGCGCTGATCGCTGCGGCCTTCACCGCGCCGGACGTGCGGTCGGCCCTGGAGACGAGTCTGGAACGGGTGCCGGCGGGCAGCCGGCTCGCCCGGACCGTACGGGGTGCGGTCGCGCTGTACGAGGCGGGGCTCGGCTGGTCGGAGGCGCTCACCGAGCTCGCGGAGCGGACGGCGGGCCTCGGCTGGATCCACACCGTCCCGAACGCGGCCGTCCTGACGGCCGGGCTCCTCTACGGGGAGGGCGACTTCACCCGGACGATCGCGCTGACCGTCCGCGGCGGCCTGGACACCGACTCCAACGGGGCGACGGCGGGTTCGGTGGCCGGAGTCCGCTGCGGCGCGGCCGCGATCCCGCCGCAGTGGTCGGAACCCCTGCGGGACCGGGTGCGCAGCGCCGTCTTCGGCTTCGACGGGGTCCGCATCAGCGAACTGGCGGAACGGACCCTGCGGTTGGCCGGGCGGGCGGGGTGAGGGGAGGCTTGGGGTCCGCGGGCCGTTCGAGGGACGACAGGGCGGCCGCGAGGAGCAGCAGAGCGCCGACGACCAGGACGAGGCCGCCGACGAGGGCCCAGAAGCACCCGCCCAGGAGCAGACGGGCGCGCCGGTCGGAGGCCTCCGGCATCCTCAGCCCTGCGGGGGTTCCGGCGGGACGATCTCGCCGGTGCGCTGCGGTTCGTCCCGGCTGACGGCCCGCGCCTCGGTGCGGTGGCCGCGGGCGATGTAGTCGCGGACGACCGCCTCGACGGCGTCCTGGGGGTTGCCGATGCCTGCGAGGACCATGACTTCCACGACGAGTTCGGCGTCGAGACCGATGTTCACCTTGGCCATGGCCGGAACCTAACACCGGGAAACCCGCTCGCGGGAGCGGTTCGGCGGTGCCTAGGGTCTCCGCATGACGATGGTCGCGATCTTCACCGGTGCCGGCATCTCCACGGACTCGGGCATCCCCGACTACCGGGGCCCGAACGGCGTGTGGCGGCAGGACCCCGAGGCCGAGCGGCTCGTGACGTACGGGCCGTACATGGCCGATCCGGAGATCCGCCGCCGCTCGTGGCGGATGCGGCTCGAAGGCCCGGTCCTGGGCGCCGAGCCGAACGTGGCGCACCGCGCGATCGCCGCGTACGAGCGGACGAGCGGCAACGCGCTGCGGGTGATCACGCAGAACGTGGACGGGCTGCACCAGGCGGCCGGGGTGCCCGAACGGAAGGTCCTCGAACTCCACGGCTCGGCGCGGTCGGTGGTGTGCACGGCCTGCCACGCGAGGTCGTCGACGGCGGAGGCGCTCGACCGGGTGCGGGCCGGCGAGGACGACCCGGCGTGCCGGGCGTGCGGCGGGATCCTGAAGACCGCGACGGTGATGTTCGGGCAGCGGCTCGATCCGGTGGTGCTCGGCAACGCCATGGCGATCGCCAAGGCCACCGAGGTGTTCATCGTGGTCGGCAGCAGCCTCCAGGTCCAGCCGGCGGCCTCCCTCGCCGGGATCGCGGCCGAGCACGGCGCCCGGCTGATCATCGTGAACGCCGAGCCCACCCCGTACGATCCCGTCGCCGACGAGGTCGTGCGCGAGCCGATCGGCACGGCGCTGCCCGCGCTGCTCGACCGGCTCGCCTAGAACAGGGCGTCCGGTTCCGCCGTACCCGATTCGAAGGCGAGCAGCCGCTGCTTGCGGTCCAGACCGCCGCCGTAGCCGGTGAGCCCGCCGCCCGCCCCGATCACCCGGTGGCAGGGGACGATGATGCTGACGGGGTTCTTGCCGTTGGCGAGGCCCACGGCCCGGGAGGCGCCGGGGCTGCCCAGCTCCTCGGCGAGTTCGCCGTACGTCCGGGTCTCCCCGTACGGGATGCGCAGCAGCTGCTGCCAGACCCGCAGCTGGAACGGGGTGCCGATCAGGTTCAACGGCAGGTCGAACTCGGTGAGTTCACCCGCGAAGTAGGCGTCGAGCTGGCGGATCGCCTCGCCGAAGGGCCGCGGGTCGGGCTCGCCGAAGGTCTCCTCGGGCGGGCGGTGGCGCTGGCCGGTCATGTGGACGCGGCTGAGGACGCCGTCGACGGCGACGAGCGTCAGCGGCTCGTACGGGCTGTCCACGACGGTGTGTCGGATGGCGGGCATGGGGCGGATTCCTTTACGCGGGCAGGACGTTGATCGGGTGGTCGTCGGTCGCCCAGAGGTACTGGACGGCGTAGGCGCGCCAGGGACGCCAGTGCGCGGCGCGGGCGGTGAGCGCGGCCGGGGTGCCGGGCAGGCCGAGTCCCTCGGCGGCGCGGCGGACGCCGAGGTCGCCGGGGAGGAAGGCGTCGGGGTCGCCGAGGGCGCGCATGGCGATGATCTCGGTGGTCCAGGGGCCGAAGCCGGGCAGGGCGAGCAGGCGGGCGCGGGCCTCCTCGCGGTCGTCGGCGGGGCCGAGCGGGAGCGAGCCGTCGGCGAGGGCCCGGACGAGGGTGAGGAGGGTGGTGCGGCGGCTGCGCGGCAGGGCGAGGCTCTCGGGGTCGAGGGCGGCGAGCGCCTCGGGGTCCGGGAAGAGGTGGGTCAGTCCGCCCTCGGGGTCCTCGATCGGGACGCCGTGCGCGGCGACCAGGCGGGCGGCGTGGGTGCGGGCGGCGGCGGTGGACACCTGCTGGCCGAGGACGGCCCGTACGGCGAACTCGGCGGGGTCGACGGTTCCGGGGACGCGGCGGCCGGGCGCCTTGTCGACGAGCGGGGCGAGCAGCGGATCGGCGCGGAGTCGCTCGTCGACGGCGACGGGGTCGGCGTCGAGGTCGAGGAGCCGGCGGCAGCGGCTGATCGCGTGGGTGAGGTCGCGCGGGTCGGTGAGGAAGAGGCGGCAGGCGATGTGGTCGGGGCGGGGGGCGAGGGCGACGATGCCGTGTCCGTACGGGAGGCTCAGCGTCCGCCGGTAGGCGCCGTCGCGCCACTCCTCCACGCCGGGGACGGCGGTCGCGGCGAGGTGGCCGAAGAGGTTGGAGGGTTCGAGCGGGGTGCGGAACGGCAGCCGGAGGCCGATGGCACCGGGGGTCGCGGTCGCCCCGACCGGCGACCGGCGGGCCGCGCGGGCGCGGAGTTCGCCGGGGGTGAGGGCGAAGACCTCGCGGACGGTGTCGTTGAAGGTGCGGATGGAGGAGAAACCGGCCGCGAAGGCGATCTCGCCGAAGGGCATCGGGGTGGTCTCGATGAGCAGCCGGGCGGTCTGGGCGCGCTGGGCGCGGGCCAGGGCGAGCGGTCCGGCGCCCAGTTCGGCGAGGAGCTGCCGTTCGATCTGGCGGGTGGACCAGCCGAGCCGGCGGGCGAGTCCGGGGACGCCCTCGCGGTCGACGACACCGTCCTGGATGAGGCGCACGGCACGGGCGACGGCGTCGGCCCGGACGTTCCACTGGGGCGAGCCGGGGCTGGTGTCGGGGCGGCACCGCTTGCAGGCCCGGTAGCCGGCGCGCTGGCAGGAGGCGGCGCTGGGGTGGAACTCCATGTTCTCGGGCTTGGGCGGGACGGCCGGGCAGCTGGGCCGGCAGTAGATCCGGGTGGTGCGGACGGCGGTGAAGAACACGCCGTCGAAACGCGCCTCCTTGGACTGGACGGCCCGTACGCAGCGCTCGGTGTCGGTGTGCATGGTTCCAGGATCGGGGACGGACGGCGCGCGGGCTGGCGAGAAAACGACATGGACGTGCGGGCCCCTCGCCCCGGGCCCGGCCACGTTCCGGCCCCGGCCCCGTCCCGGTTCCTCAGAGCGTGACCGTCCGGTAGTGGGTGGTCAGCCGGCCGTCCTCGCCGAGGACGTGGAAGGCGAGGGCGGGCGGCAGGTCGAGGTGGACGTGCGGGTTCTCGGAGCCCGGGTTCTCCCAGGGCAGCCGGAGGGCGGAGACGACGCCGGGCGCGACGAGCAGCGGACGCCCGGCGAAGGTCGTGGCGGCCGCCGTGTGGGCGTGGCCCGCGAGGAAGGCGGTCAGGTGCGGATGGCGGTCGACGAGCGCGGCGAGCCGCTCCTCGCCGAACTGCCGGATCCCGTCCACGTACGGGGTGTGCAGCGGGACCGGCGGGTGGTGGAAGGCGACCAGGACGGGCACCTCGTGCGGGGTGCCGGCGAGGACGCCGTCGAGCCACTCGATCGTCTCGTCCTCCAGGAGGCCCTGGTCCTCGCCGGGCACCGAGGAGTCGCAGAGGGCGACGACGAAACCCTCGCCCCGGAGCACCTGGTCGACGGGCGCGTAGGGGCGTACCGCCGTCTCCTCCTGGAGGAGGCCCTTGCGGAAGGCGGCGCGGTCGTCGTGGTTGCCGGGGCAGACGAGCAGCGGGTGGCGGGAGGTCAGCAGCTCCCGCGCCACCGCGTACTCGTCCGGGGTCGCGTGGTCGGCGATGTCACCGGTGACGAGGACGGCCGCCAGGTCGTACGGCAGCTCCTCCAGGTACCGGAGGACGGCGCGGGTGCGGTCCTGGCTCCGCTGCTCGCCGTCGATGTGGACGTCGCTGACGTGGGCGATGACGATCATGCGGCTCGGACCTCCGTGGGTGCGCGTGAACGGACGTTCACGCCGACCGTACGGTGATCACGACCGGGCCGGGAAGGGCCGCTTCGGGACCGGTGGACCGCTTCCGCGGCCGTCTACTCGAACCGGGCGGTGTCCCCCGCGCCGCGGCGGACGATCTCGGGCTCGCCGCTGGAGAAGTCGACGACGGTGGTGGGCTCGGTGCCGCACTCGCCGGAGTCGAGCACCGCGTCCACCTGGTGGTCGAGCCGCTCCTTGATCTCCCAGCCCTGGGTGAGGGGTTCGGCCTCGTCGGGCAGGAGCAGGGTGCTGGAGAGCAGCGGCTCGCCGAGTTCGGCGAGGAGGGCCTGGGTGACGACGTGGTCGGGGATGCGGACGCCGACCGTCTTCTTCTTGGGGTGCAGCAGCTGACGGGGCACCTCCTTGGTGCCCGGCAGGATGAAGGTGTACGCGCCGGGGGTGGACGCCTTGACGGCGCGGAAGACGTCGTTGTCGATGTGCACGAGCTGGCCCAGCTGGGCGAAGTTCGCGCACATCAGCGTGAAGTGGTGCCGGTCGTCGAGGTCGCGGATGGCACGGATCCGGCTGATGCCGTCACGGCTGCCGATGCGGCTGCCCAGCGCGTAGCAGGAGTCGGTCGGGTACGCGACGAGCGCCCCGTTCCGGATGGAGTCGGCCACCGCGTTGATGGTGCGGGGCTGGGGATTGTCGGGGTGCACGTCGAAGTACTTGGCCATGGGGACCAGTCTATTTTCGCAGGCTCCGCCAGACCGCCTTCGCCGCGTTGTGCCCGGACATGCCGTGCACGCCGGGGCCGGGCGGGGTCGCGGAGGAGCAGAGGAAGACCGCCGGGTGCGGGGTCGCGTAGGGGCGGAGGGACAGCGTGGGGCGCAGCAGGAGCTGGAGGCCGCGGGCGGCTCCGCAGGCGATGTCGCCGCCGATGTAGTTGGCGTTGCGGTCGGCGAGTTCGGGCGGGCCGGCGGTGGCGCGGGCCAGGACGCGGTCGCGGAAGCCGGGGGCGAAGCGCTCGATCTGACGCTCGATCGCGTCGGTGAG
Source organism: Streptomyces sp. NPDC053513 (assembly GCF_044544765.1). Classification (NCBI taxonomy): domain Bacteria; kingdom Bacillati; phylum Actinomycetota; class Actinomycetes; order Kitasatosporales; family Streptomycetaceae; genus Streptomyces; species Streptomyces sp. NPDC053513. The sequence continues at coordinate 151,699 of NZ_JBITXP010000014.1, read as the reverse complement.
GTCGCCGCGCCAGCCGTTGGGCACGTGGCCGTACGCCCAGAAGACGTGCTTGCCCTCGGGGGCGCGGGAGGGATCGACGAGGCTCGGCTGGGCGGTGATGAGGAAGGGCGCGTCGGGGGCGGTCCCGGAGGAGGCCTCGCGCAGGGCGGTGCCGATCTCCCCGGCGGTGGGGCCGACCTGGACGGTGCCGGCCCGGCGGGCCTCCTCGGCGGTCCAGGGCACGGGCCCGTCGAGCGCGTAGTCGATCTTGAAGGCGCTGGCGCCGTACTTGTAGTGGTCGTAGTGCCCGCCGAAGCCGGCGATCCGGGCCAGGGCGGTGGGCGAGGTGTCGAAGACGTAGGCGCGGGCCGGCGGCAGGTCGTCGAGCCGCTTGACCTCGAAGTCGGTGTGGACGGCGCCGCCGAGGTCCTTGAGGTACGCGGCGAGGGCGTCGGAGATCGACTGCGAGCCGCCCCGGGGCATCGGCCAGCCGCCCGTGTGCGCGGCGAGCGCGAAGACCAGGCCGACGGCGCCGGTGGCGATGCCGTCGAGCGGGGCGATGACATGGGCGACGAGCCCGGCGAAGAGCGCGCGGGCCTTCTCGTCCCGGAACCTTCGCATCAGCCAGGTGGACGGCGGCAGTCCGGCGAGGCCGAAGCGGGCGAGGGTGACCGGGTCGCGGGGCAGCGCGGTGAGCGGCAGCTGCATGAAGTCGCTCACCAGCGTGTCCCACTTGCCGAGGAAGGGGGCGACGAGCCGGCGGTACGTCCCGGCGTCGCGCGGCCCGAAGGAGGCGGCGGTCTCGGCGACGGAACGGGCGAGGACGGCGGCGGTGCCGTCGTCCCAGGGGTGGGCCATGGGCAGTTCGGGGTGGAGCCACTCCAGGCCGTACCGGTCGAGCGGCATCGACTTGAAGACGGGCGAGGCGGCGCCGAGCGGGTGCACGGCGGAGCACGGGTCGTGGCGGAAGCCGGGGAGGGTGAGCTCCTCGGTCCTCGCGCCGCCGCCGACGGTGGACTTGGCCTCGAAGACGGCCACGGAGAGGCCGCGCCGGGCCAGTTCGACGGCGGCCGTCAGTCCGTTGGGTCCCGCCCCCACGACGACGGCATCGAGCATCGACGTCTCGTTCGTCACCTTGGACTCCTTCGTCAGCCGATGGCCAAGACCCCCAGGATAGGCGGGTGGAAAAGCGCGCCTCACGCGCCCCTGAGGAGCGTCCGGATCCGCTCGGCGGTCGCCGCGTCCCGGGCCGTCGTGAACGGCAGCGCGTTGCCCCCGGCGATGCGGAACGACTCTCCCGCGACCGTCGTGGTCGAGCCGCCCGCCTCGGCGACCAGCAGGAGGCCGGCGGCGTGGTCCCAGGCGTACTCCCAGGAAAAAGCCGTTCCGGCCAGCTCCCCGCGCGCCACGGCGAGGTACTCGAGGCCGGCCGAGCCGCAGGGGCGGGGGCGGACGCCCTCGGTGCGCAGACCGAGCAGGGCCCGCTTCTGGTCCGGGGTGGTGTAGTCGGGGTGCGAGGTGGCGACCTCCAGGACCTCGCCGGGCGCTGGTGAACCGGAGCGTATCTCCCGCCCGTTGAGCGTGGCGCCGCGTCCGCGCACGGCGACGGCGAACTCCTCCAGGGCCGGCGCGAAGGTCCAGGAGGCGAGGACCTCGCCGTGCCGGGCGAGGGCGACGAGGGTGCAGAAGGCCGGGTCGCCGTGGACGAACTGGCGGGTGCCGTCGACGGGGTCGACGATCCAGACGGGGGCGTCGCCGCGCAGCGCCTCGTACACGGCGGGGTCGGCGTGCACGGCCTCCTCGCCGACGACCACGGAGCCGGGCAGGAGGGCCGTCAGGGACGCGGTGAGATGGGCCTCGGCGGCCCGGTCGGCGACGGTGACCAGGTCGTGCGGTCCGTTCTTCTCGACGATGTCGTCGGCGGCGAGCTGCCGGAAACGCGGCATGATCTCGGCGGCGGCCGCCTTGCGGACGGCCTCCTCGACCTCGGCCGTACGGCCGCCGAGGACCTGCTCCAAGAAGTCTTCGATCATGCGTCCCAGCTAAGCACGGGCCGCTGACAACCGGTACGCCGCGCTCGTCATCCCCCGTTTCCCCGGGGAGTACCCTCTGTCCGAGTTCATCCCTTACACGCAGGGAGGGTTCCCGTGCACGGCGCCTACCACGGCGAGTACAAGGTCCCCGGCGGAAAGCTGGTGGTCGTCGACCTCGACAGCGAGAACGGCGTCCTGCGGAACGTCCGGGTCGCGGGCGACTTCTTCCTCGAACCGGACGAGGCGATCCTCGCGATCGACGGGGCCCTCGAAGGCGCGCCGGCCGACACGGACGCCTCGGGGCTCGCCGCGCGGATCGAGGCGGCGCTGCCGCCCGGCACGCAGATGTACGGCCTGACCGCGGAGGGCGTCGGGATCGCGGTCCGGCGCGCCCTCGCCCACGCCACGGACTGGACCGACTACGACTGGCAGCTGGTCCACGAGCCGCCGCAGTCCCCCGCGCTGCACATGGCGCTCGACGAGGTCCTGACAGCCGAGGTGGCCGCCGGCCGCCGCCCGCCGACCCTGCGGGTCTGGGAGTGGGGCGCCCCGGCGGTGGTGATCGGCAGCTTCCAGTCCCTGCGCAACGAGGTGGACGCGGAGGCGGCGGAGCGGCACGGCATCCAGGTGGTGCGCCGGATCAGCGGCGGCGGGGCGATGTTCGTCGAGCCGGGCAACACGATCACGTACTCGCTCTCCGTCCCCGACGCCCTCGTGCAGGGCCTGTCCTTCGCCGACAGCTACGCCTACCTGGACGACTGGGTGCTCGGCGCGCTCGGCGACATGGGGGTCCGGGCCTGGTACCAGCCGCTCAACGACATCGCCACGGACGCGGGGAAGATCGCGGGCGCGGCCCAGAAGCGGCTCGTGGCGGGCGAGGGGGCGGTGCTGCACCACGTGACGATGGCGTACGACATCGACGCGTACAAGATGACCGAGGTGCTGAGGATCGGCCGGGAGAAGCTCTCCGACAAGGGGACGAAGAGCGCGAAGAAGCGCGTGGATCCCCTGCGCCGGCAGACGGGGTTGCCGCGCGAGGCGGTGATCGAGCGGATGATCGCGTCCTTCCGGGGGCGGTACGGGCTCGCGGAGGGACGCCTCACGGAGGACGAGCTTCGCCGGGCGAAGGAACTGGCGGAGTCCAAGTTCACCACCCCGCAATGGACCTCCCGGGTCCCGTAGCACCCCCACCCGTGCGGGGCCTGCCCGGCGGGGCCCCTCCCTGCCTCGCCCCCGTGGGGCCGCGCCCGGCGGGGCGATGCCCGACGCGGGCCACGCCACCCCGCACGTGCCGCGGCCCGGCGCCCCTCCCGCACCTCCGTGGGGACCGCGCCCCCGCCTTGCCCGTGGGGCTGCGCCCGCGCCCGCCTGGGCGGCCCCCTCCCGCCCGTGCGGGTCACGCCCGCGCCCTGCTGGGCGGTGCCCCCGTCCACCCGCCCGTGTGGGGCCCGCGTCCTGCGGGGCGGTGCCCCTGCCCACCTCCGTGTGGGCAATCGTCCCGCTGGGGCGGGACGGGTGGGCACACGGGACGGCGCCCATCAGCGGCGCCTTCGCGTTCCGGGCCTGGACCCGCACCACCGGTGCGCTGTGCACGGGGTGCGGGTCCAGGCACGTGAGCCTCGGGCGCCGGCAGGGCGCGGGTCCGTTGTGCCCACCCGTTCCGCCCCAGCGGAACGACTGCCCACAACGGGGGACGGGGGTGGGCACCGCACCGGCGGGCGCAGCCCACAACGGGGTGGGCGGGGGCGGACACCGCCCGGTGGGTGCAGCCCACAACGGGGGCGCGGGGGGGCACCGGCCCGGCAGGGCGCAGGTCCTACACGGGGGTGGGCGCAGCCCACAACGGGGGCGCGGGGTGGGCGCCGCCCCGGCGGGGCTACTGCCCGCAGCGGTGGGTGGTGGCCGCCCCGGCGCGCGGGCGCCCGCAGCGGGATGGGCGGGGCGGCGGTGGGTGACCCCTGGTGCGTTCGGCTCGTTGGTGCTCATGACGGTCGGGACGGCAGCCGTGCGGAAACGTCTCCGCACATCCCGGCACCGGGAACGGGGCGGAGATCAGATGGGACGGGCGAGGAAGCTCATGGCGGCGGTCGCGGGCACCCTGATGGCGGTGTGCCCCCTCGGCATCGCGCCGCCCGCGCACGCGGTCGTCGGGGGCCAGGAGGCGCGGGCCCATCAATACCCGTTCATGGTGGGGCTCGTGGACCTGGCCGAGCGGCGGGTGATGTGCGGCGGGGCCCTGGTCGGCGACCGGTACGTGCTCACCGCCGCGCACTGCCTGACCGGCTCCTACGGCGACACCGCCCGCGTGGGGGTGCTCCTCGGCGACCACGACCTGACGCGCGGGGACGACAGTCCGAACGCGGTGCTCGCGCCCCCCGCCGCCTTCCTCACGCACCCGGACTACGACCCGGCCGCCCAGCGCGACGACATCGCGCTGGTCCGGCTGGCCGAGCCGGTGGTGTTCAACCGTGACGTGCGGCCGGTCGCCCTGCCCTTCCGGTTCGCCCACGGCACCTTCGACCACACGCAGGTCGAGGCCCCCGGCTGGGGCACCACCTCCTTCGGGGGCCGTACCTCCGACGTCCTGCGGACCGTGGTCCTCGGCACCATGAGCAACCCGACGTGCGGGGCCCGGGGCATGTCCCAGGTCACCGCCGCCCAGCTCTGCACGTACGCGCCCGGGCGGGACACCTGTCAGTACGACTCCGGCGGCCCCCTGGTCCACACGATCGCGGGGCGGCCGTACCTGATCGGTCTGGTCTCGTACGGGAAGGGGTGCGCGACCGACACCCCCGCCGTGAACACCCGGGTCTGGTCCTACCTCAGCTGGATCGGGCGAACGGCCGGGAAGCTGCCCCGCGCCTCATGAGGGCGGTGTACAGGAGCAGGGCGGCGGCGAGGCCCACAGCCCAGCCGTAGTCCGCGAGGGGCTTCAGGAAGGGGATCAGGCCGTCCTCCGGGAACGGGCCCGTGCCCGGCGCCGAGTGGGAGCCGCCCACGGCGAGGACGCCGCCGACCGCGAAGGCGAGGACGGCCGCCGGGTTCCAGCCGCGCCGGTACCGGTAGGGGCCGTCGGCCCGGTAGAGGCCTTCGAGGTCGAGGACGGTCCGGCGGACGAGCCAGTAGTCGGCGATGAGGATGCCGGCGACCGTGCCGAGGAGCCCGCCGACCAGACCGAGCCAGGTGAAGATGTACAGCTCGGGGGTGGCGGTGAGCTTCCACGGCATGATGAGCACGCCGACGACGCCGGTGATCAGGGCGCCCGTACGGAAGTTCACCCGTCTCGGGGCGAGGTTGGCGAGGTCGTACGCCGGGGAGACGACGTTCGCCGCGATGTTCACCGACAGGGTGGCGACCAGGACCGTCACCAGGGCGAAGAGCAGGCCGAAGACGTTGTCGGTCTTCGCGGCGAGCGCCACCGGATCCCAGACGGGCGCCCCGTACACCGCCTGCGAGCCGGAGGTGACGAGTACCGAGAGCAGCGCGAACAGGGTCATGGTGGTGGGCAGCCCGAGGGTCTGGCCCAGGACTTGGGACCGCTGGCCCGCGCCGAAGCGGGTGAAGTCGGGGATGTTGAGGCTGAGCGTGGCCCAGAAGGCGATCATGCCCATGAGGGCGGGGAAGAAGACGGGCCAGAAGTCGGCGCCCCAGCCCAGCTTCGACGGCTGGTCGAGGAGCGGGCCGAGGCCGCCCGCCTTGACCGTGATCCAGACGAGGAGGGCGAGCGCGCCGACGATCACGAAGGGCGCGGCCCAGTTCTCGAAGCGGCGCAGGGCCTCCATCCCCCGGTAGATGACGGCGAGTTCGAGGGCCCAGAAGAGGACGAAGCAGAGCCACAGCGTCCAGGGCTGCCCGCCGACCTCCGACGCCTCCGCCCAGCCGCCGCCGAAGATCCTGTCGAGCAGGACGAAGACGCCCTGGCCGCCGATCCAGGTCTGGATGCCGAACCAGGCGCAGGCGACCCCGGCCCGGACGAGGGCGGGCAGGTTGGCCCCGCGCAGTCCGAAGGAGGCGCGGGCGAGGACGGGGAAGGGGATGCCGTACTTGGGTCCGGCGTGCCCGGTGAGCAGCATCGGCACGAGGACGACGACATTGGCCAGGGCGATGGTGAGGACGGCCTGCTTCCAGTCCATGCCGAGGGCGACGAGACCGGAGGCGAGCATCCACGAGGGGATGTTGTGGGCCATGCCGACCCAGAGGGCCGCGAAGTTGTACGTGGTCCAGCGGCGGTCGGCCACGGGGACGGGGAGCAGGTCGTCGTTGGCGAAGCGGGGGTCCGCGGGGGCCGTGCCGGGCGCGAGCTCGACACGGCCGTCGTGGACGCCGGAGGGGCCGGTTCTGCCGGAGGGTGCGGTTGCGGTCATGGACGGAACCCTTCGTTCGGGGACGGAACGAGGCCGTGCGGGGCGTGGGGTTCTTGACCGTGCGGAGTCTCGTCCTGTGGGGCAGGGGCGTCAAGGGAGGCGGAACGCCCCGCCACCTGCCGCCACCCGTTCGGCGGCCCGTCCCTCCGGCACGCGTTCGGCGGCCCGTCCCGCCGGCACGCGTTCGGCGGCCCGTCCCGCCGGCACCCGTTCGTCCTTCACCGCCCGGCCCGCGAAATGCCGCGATTGCGTCAGCGCTTGACGGGGTGTCGGTCGCGTGAGGAACAGTTCGCCGAGACCGGCACCGGATCGAGGTGCCAGAAGGAGGTCGGCGATGACAACGCTTTCGGACGTACGGGCCCTGTTGGGCGAATCACGGTTCGACTGGTCGGATCCCGAGCCGTGGAACGAACTGGAGCGGGAATTCGGCGTCGCTTTTCCCGCGGACTTCCGCGAGATCGTGGACGCCTACGGTTCGATCTCGATCAACGGGCAGTTGTATCTGAAACATCCCGCCGTCCACCTCCTGCACGACCTGGGAAGCTTCGTCAGGCAGGAGATCGAGTTCTGGCGCGAGGAGGACATGGCGGAGTTCCTGCCGAGCCGGGCGGGGGCGGGCGCCGGGGAACTGCTGCCGGTGGCGACGGCCACGACGGGCGAGGCGGTCTTCCTGGCCGTTCCCGAGGGCCCCTCGTCGTCCTGGCGCGTCCTGGTCCAGGAGATGGACAGCCCGTCCTGGACCCTCTACGAGATGACGTTCGGCGCATGGCTGCTGGCCTACCTCAAGGGGAGGGACGTGACCCTGTGCTCCCGCGACCGCGCACCCGACGGACCATTCCACGCGCCCCTTCCCTGATATCCGACTCTCTAATCCCTTTCGGGGAATCCGTTGACAGGGGTTTTACCTACTGGCTACATTTACGACGTATCTACCGACTACGGACATGACTGGCAGCTCAGTCGGTTTACAGCTCTTACCGGACATGAATACGAGGCCGGCTCGTCCTTCCCGCGGAGGCGCGGAGAGGGCGATGCCCGGGAAGCCTCTCCATCGCCGGTCGAAGCCGGCGACTGATGCCGCAGCAGGACGGACGACCCCGTGCGGGCGCCCGGTACGCCGTCCGTCCGGTGCGTGATCCCGCGCTCCGCCAAGCCCTGTGCAAGAGGGTCCGAGGGCGGCTCGGCGGAACGCGCAGTCGCTCTGGAAGGCAGGACCCTGCCGTGGTCCACAGAATCCTTTCTCTCAGTCTTACGTTCCGGAACCTGATCATCGGTGTGGCAGCGGCCGTGCTGGCCCTGGGGTTCTTCCAGCTCCCGCGGGCGGCGTCGGCGGACGTCTTCCCGGAGTTCGCTCCGACGCAGGTGCAGATCCAGACCGAGGCACCGGGCCTGTCGGCGGCCGAGGTCGAGCAGCTCATCACCGTCCCGCTGGAACAGGACCTGCTGAACGGCGTGGCCTGGCTCGACGAGATCACCTCCGAGTCGGCCCCCGGCCTGTCCTCCGTCGACCTGGTCTTCGGACCGGGAACGGACGAGCAGAAGGCCCGGCAGGCCGTCCAGGAACGCCTGATCCAGGTGGGCGGACTGCCCCAGGTGGGCAAGCCGCCGGTCATGATCCAGCCGCTGTCCTCGACGAGCCGGGTGATGATGATCGGCCTCTCCTCGAAGGACGCCTCCCGCATCGACATGTCCGTCCTCGCGCGGTGGAACATCAAGCCGCGCCTGCTGGGCGTCCCGGGCGTGGCGAACGTGATCATCTGGGGCGAGCAGGACCGGCAGCTGCAGGTCCAGGTCGACCCGGCGCAGCTGCGCAGCCGGGGCGTCTCGCTGGACCAGGTGATCCGCACGACGGGCAACGCCCTGTGGGTGTCGCCGCTGACCTTCGTGGAGGCTTCGACGCCGGGCACCGGCGGCTTCATCGACACCCCGAGCCAGCGGCTGGCGATCCAGCACGTGCTGCCCATCACCAAGGCACAGGACCTGGCCTCCGTGGCGGTGGAGGACACCCCCGACAAGCGGCTGCGCATCGGTGACGTGGCCAGCGTGGTGGAGGACCACCAGCCCCTCATCGGCGACGTGACGCTGAGCGACGGCCCCGGGATCATGCTGGTGATCGAGAAGTACCCCGGCGCCAACACCCGTGAGGTCACCCACGCCGTCGAAGAGGCGATGACCTCGCTCCAGCCCGGACTGTCCGGCATCACCGTCGACACCCACGTGTACCGGCCGGCGTCCTTCGTCGACACGGCGCTCGACAACGTGGGCCTGTGGGTGCTCGTCGCCGTGCCCGCCGTCTCGGTGCTGCTCGGCCTGTACTTCCTCTCCTGGCGCGTCGCCCTGATCAGCCTCGTGTCGATCACGCTGGCGGAGACGGCCGCCCTGTGGGTGCTCTATCTGCGCGGCTCGCCCTTCAACATGATGGTCCTCGCCGGGCTGGCGATCGCCCTCGGAGCCGTCATCGACGACATCGTCATCGGGTTCGACCGCGTCCAGGGACAGCTCCGGCGCGAAGACCGGGGAACCGGCGAGGGCCCGGGAACCGGTGACGGTCACCGGGGAACCGGTGACGGCCGGGGCCCCGACGGGCGCCGGTCGGTGGCCGACGTCGTGGTCGACGCCACGGCGGCGGTGCGGCGGCCCGCCTTCTTCGCCACGCTGATCCTGCTCCTCGCCGTGGTGCCCGTCGTCTTCCTGAGCGGGATAGGCGGAGCGTTCGCGCGGCCGCTGGCCCTCTCCTACGCGCTCGCGGTGATCGCCTCCACCGTCGTCGCCCTGACCCTCACCCCCGTACTGACCGCCATGCTGCTCGCGCGCACCCGGCTCGGCCACCGCCGCAACCCGGTGCTCGGGTGGCTCCACCGCGGCTTCGACCGGATCAGCCCCAAGACCCTGCTCCGGCCGGGCCTGGCGGTGGCCGCGGCCGCCGTGCTGGCCGGCACGGGCTTCGCGGTGTGGCCACAGCTCGACGGCGCGTCCCCCATCCCCTCCCTGCACCAGCGCGAACTGCTGATCCAGGTGGAGGCGCCGCCCGGCACGTCGCTGCCGGAGATGAACCGGCTCGGCCAGACGGCCGCCGACCAGCTGCGCGCCCTGCCGGGCGTCGAGAGCGTGGGCGCCCACGTGGGCCGCGCCAGGGAGTCCGACCAGGTCGTCAACGTCAACTCCGGGGAGTTCTGGGTCAACCTCAAGAGCTCGGCCGACTACGACAGGACCGTCGCCGCGATCAACCGCACCATGAGCGGCCAGACCGGCCTCGACAGCGAGGTGCTGACCTACCCGCAGGCCCGGCTGGACCAGGTCCGGGCCGACAACGGTGACGGCGCTCCCGTCGTGGTCCGCGTCTACGGCCAGGACCTGGGCGTGCTGCGGCAGCAGGCCCAGCTGGTGAGCAAGGCCATCTCGCAGGTGCCCGGAATCGTCCGGCCGCAGGTCCCGGACGTGGTCGAGGAGCCGACCCTCGAGGTCAAGGTCGACCTCGCGGCGGCCCAGAGCCACGGGATCAAGCCCGGTGACGTCCGCCGCACGGCCGCCACCTACTTCTCCGGCCTGCCGGTGGGCAGCCTCTACGAGGAGCAGAAGGTCTTCGACGTCGTCGTGTGGGGTTCGCCCGCGACGCGCTCCGCTCCGCAGAAGGTCCAGGACCTCCTGATCGACACGCCGAACGGCGGCCACGTGCGCCTCGGCGACGTCGCCTCCGTCCGCGTCACGCCGTACCCGACGGTCATCGAGCACTACGCCACCTCGCGCAGCCTCGACGTCGTCGCCGACGTCAGCGGGCGTGACCTGAACACCGTCCTGGACGACGTCAGGAGCCGCGTCCAGGCCATGCCGATGCCGTACGAGTACCACGTCGAGGTGCAGAGCGACGTCGCCCACCAGCAGAGCCAGGACCTGCGGATCGCGGGGCTCGTGGCCGCCGCGCTGCTCGGCTCCTTCCTCCTGCTGCAGGCGGCCTTCGGCAGCTGGCGGGCGGCGACGCTCGTCCTCCTCGCCCTGCCGCTGGCCGGCGTGGGCGGTGTGCTGACCGCGTTCGCCGTCGGCGGCGTCATGTCGGTCGGCGCGCTCGGCGGCTTCCTGGTCGTGCTGGGCATCGCCGTGCGCAACCTGGTGCTGCTCGTCCGCGGCTACCAGGAGACCGAGCCGCGCCAGGACGGGACCGTGGACCCGCGGCGCATCGTCGACGCCACGCGCGACCGGGTCGGCCCGGTCCTGCTGACCGCACTCGCCACCGCGGTCGCGGTGCTGCCCGCGGTCGTCCTCGGAACGATCGAGGGCATGGAGGTGCTGCACCCGCTGGCCGTCGTCGTGCTCGGCGGACTGGTCACCTCGACCCTCGTGACGCTGTTCATCGTGCCCGCCCTCTACATCCGCTTCCACTCCTCCCCCGGCGGCCTCGGACGGCGTCGCACCGGCCCGGAACCGGGACCGTCGACGGCAGGACGGGCCCCCGGCGCGGCGGCGGCGGACGGCGGCAGGACGGAGCGGCGAGAAGCACCCCGCGGCGGGCCCCGCCGGCGTCTCGGCAGGCGCCGGTGGGTCGCGGGCCTGTCGGCCGCGGGGCTGCTGCTCGCCGGTGGAGCGAGCCTGTCGGCCTGCGCCGACTCGCAGTCCTCCGCGGCCCCGGCCGCCGAACACGACGAAGAGCCGCCCGCCGAGATCGAGAAGGTCCCGGAAGGCAGGATCCCCCGTCTGACCCTGGCCGAGGACACCGTCGCCCGGCTCCACATCACGATGGAGCCGCTGCGGCAGGCACCGCTGGACGGCGCCGGGCCGCCGCAGACGCTCATCCCGCTGAAAGCGGTGGTCTACGACCCGGAAGGCAAGACCTTCGCCTTCACCAGCCCCAAGCCCTTCGTGTACCTCCGGACCCCCGTCGAACTGGGGAGGTTCGGTAAGGACGACGCGGTCGTGAAGTCCGGCCTCGTGAAGGGCACTCCCGTGGTGACGGTCGGGGCCGCCGAACTGCTCGGCATCGAGTACGAGACGGACGGCGAGCACGAATGACTGAGGAACGCGGCACCCTGATGCGCTGGATCGTCCGGTCCAGCCTGCGCTTCCGTTACCTCGTGGTCGCCGCGGCCGCCGTGATGATGGTCGTGGGCATCACGTCGCTGCCCCAGACGCGGGTGGACGTCTTCCCCGAGTTCGCACCGCCCCGGGTCGAGATCCAGACGACCTGCCTCGGCCTGTCCACGGCCGACGTGGAGTCCCTGGTCACCGTTCCGCTGGAGCAGTCCCTCAACGGCCTCGACGGGCTGGAGGACCTGCGCTCCGAGTCCGTCGCGCAGCTCTCGTCGATCCAGCTGATCTTCCACGAGGGAGCCGACCTGTTCAAGGCGCGGCAGGAGGTCCAGGAGCGGGTGCAGCAGGTGTCGCCCAGCCTGCCGACCTGGGCGGCCCCGCCGGTGATCATGCCGCCCGTCGCGGCGACCAGCCGTGTCATGAAGATCGGGATGTCCTCGGACGACCACTCCGACAAGGCCCTGATGTCCATGTCCATGACGGCGTACTGGGAGGTCAGGGCCCGGCTGCTGCGGGTGCCCGGCGTCGCCAACGTGAGCATCTTCGGCGAGCGGCTGAAGATGATGACCGTCCAGGTGGACCCGCTCAAGATGCAGGCCCACAAGGTCAGTCTCGACGACGTCATGGAGGCCACCGGCGAGTCGGTCGACTCCGGTCTGCTCAAGTTCACCGCCGGTTCGGTCATCGGCACCGGCGGCTGGATCGAGACCCCCCGGCAGCGGCTCGGCATCCGGCACGTCCTGCCGGTCGTGACGCCCGCCGACCTCTCCAAGGTGCCGGTGCACGCCACGGGCGACCGCACCGTCCGGCTCGGTGACGTGGCCCTGGTGAAGGAGGACCACCAGCCACTGGGCGGCGACGCCGTCGTCGGCAGCGACCCGGGTCTGCTGCTGATCGTCGAGAAGTTGCCCTGGGGCGACACCCCGGAGATCACCAAGAACGTCGAGAAGGCGATCGCGTCCCTCGAACCCGGCCTGCCCGGCGTCCACTTCGACACGACCATCTTCCAGCAGCAGGACTTCATCCACACCGCGATCGACAACCTGACCCAGGCCCTGGTCCTCGGCTTCCTGCTGGTCGTCGTGGTCCTCGCGGCGTTCCTCTACGAGTGGCGCGTCGCGCTGATCAGCCTGCTGACGATCCCACTGTCCCTCATGGCGGCCGTGCTGGTGCTCCACTGGCGCGGGGACACCGTCAACACGATGGCCCTCGCCGGACTCGTGATCGCCCTGGGCGCCGTCGTCGACGACGCGATCATCGACGTCGAGAACATCCTCAGACGGTTGCGCGAGCACCGGAAGTCCGGCGGTGACACGTCGGGCGACACGTCGGTGGCGAAGATCATTCTGAACGCCTCCCTGGAGGTCCGGAGTCCGATCGTCTACGCGACGATGATCATCGTCGTGGCCACGGTGCCGGTGTTCCTGCTCCAGGGAGTGGCGGGTTCGTTCTTCCGGACGCTCGCCTTCTCCTACACGCTGGCCATCCTCGCCTCCATGGTCGTGGCCCTGACGGTGACCCCCGCCCTGTGCCTGATCATGCTGCGCAAGGCCAGGGTCGAACGCCGGCAGTCCCCGCTGCTGCGCCGGCTGCAGAACGGCTACACGGCGGGGCTGCGGCGCATCGTCAAACGGCCGGTGAACGCCTATCTGGTGTCGGGCGTGCTCGTGCTCGTCGCGGCCCTCCTGGTGCCGCAGCTCAGCCAGTCCCTGATGCCCTCCTTCAAGGAGCGGGACTTCCTGATGCACTTCATCAGCACGCCCGGCACGTCCGTGCAGGAAGAACAGCGCATGGTCTCCCAGGTGAGCCGTGAGGTACGGGCCATCCCCGGGGTGCGCAACGTCTTCGGGGCCCACATCGGGCAGGCGTTCCTGGGCGACGAGATCGCCGGGGTCAACTTCGGCGAGGGCTGGATCAGCATCGATCCCAAGGCCGACTACGACAAGACCCTCACGCAGGTCAAGGAGACCGTGGGCCGGTACGCCGGCATGGAGCAGAACGTCCAGACGTACCTCAACGAACGCGTCGACGAGGTGCTCACCGGCTCCAAGTACCCGGTCGTCGTCCGTCTCTTCGGCCAGGACCAGAAGCTCCTGCGCGAGAAGGGCCTGGAGCTCCAGGAGAAGATCGGCAAGATCGCCGGCACCGAGGACGTCCACGCCGACCTGCAGGTCGACGTCCCGCAGATCCAGGTGAAGGTCGACGTCGACAAGGCCGCGAAGTACGAGCTGAAGCCCGGTGACGTGCGCCGCGCCGCGTCCACCCTGGTGGCCGGCGAGGAGGTCGGCGACATCTTCCGCGACGGCAGGGCCTACGACACGGTGGTGTGGAGCACCCCCGAGACCCGCGACAACGTGGCGGCCATCAGCCGGCTCCCGATCGACACGCCCGCCGGCACCCCGGTGCGCCTCGGCGACGTCGCCCAGGTGGTCATCGAGCCCCAGCCGAACCTGATCGCGCGCGAGAACGGTTCGCGCCACCTCGACGTGAACGCCGGCGTCTCCGGACGCGACCTCAGCGCCGTCGTCGCGGACGTCGAGAAGGCGATCGACTCCACGGAATTCCCCCGCGGCTACCACACGGAGCTCCTCGGGGAGCACGAGGAGCGGCAGGCCGCCCAGCGGGTCCTGTTCTACAGCGCGGTCTTCGCGGCCCTGGCGATCTTCATCCTGCTCCAGGTCTCCTTCCGCAGCTGGCGACTCGCGCTGCTGTCCTTCCTCACGCTGCCCATGGCCCTGGTCGGCGGTGTGCTCGCGGTCTGGATCGCCGGCGGGAACATCACGCTGGGTTCCCTGGTCGGCTTCTTCACCGTGCTCGGCATCGCCGCGCGCAACGGCATCCTGCTGATCAACCACTACCAGCACCTGGAGGAGCACGAGGGCATGACCTTCGGGCCCGCCCTGGTGCTGCGCGGCGCACGGGAACGGCTGTCCCCCATCCTGATGACCTCCCTGGCGACCGGACTCGCGGTGCTGCCCCTGGTCATCCTCGGCAACCGGCCGGGCCACGAGATCGAGTACCCGCTCGCCGTGGTCATCGTGGGCGGTCTGGTTACGTCCACTCTGCTGAATTTGCTCGTCGTGCCGTCCTTGTACCTGCGTTTCGGCAAGGGCTTCAGACGTCACAGGCCGCAGCATGAGGCGGCCGCCACGCACTGAGGCAGGCGGCGGACGGGGCCGCCGCCTCCCGGTGGAGCCCCACCCCGGCTCCACCGAGAGGACCAAGCTGAATGCCCCGCCGCCTCCGCGCGTCCGCTGCCCTGCTGAGCCCGATCGTCGCCGCGCTGCTCCTGGCCCCCGGCGCGTCGGCCACCGACACCCCCCAGGCGCCCTCGCCCGCCCGGGTGAAGAGCGGCCCGGCCTTTCCGGGCAGCTGCGGGCAGCCCCCCGCCCTCCGGCCGCACACCTTCCCCGCCCGTCCGCGGGTGGACAACACGTTCCTCCCGCTGAAGCCCGGCACCCGGCTGGTCCTCACCGGCGACGTCGCGGGTGAGGACCACCGCGTGGTGACGACGGTGACCGACCTGACCAAGGTCATCGACGGCGTGCGCACCGTGGTGGTGTTCGACCAGGACTTCAACGGCGACGAGATCCAGGAGTCGGAGCTGGCGTTCTTCGCCCAGGACCGGCGCGGGACGGTCTGGCGCCTCGGGGAGTACCCGGAGATCTACGAGAACGGCGAGCTCGTCGGCGCGCCCGACACCTGGATCTCCGGCGTGGAAGGCGCCAGGGCGGGCATCGCCATGCTCGCCAGGCCGCGGGTGGGCACCCCCACCTACACCGAGGGCCTGGCCCCCGAGATCGACTTCCTGGACTGCGCCACGGTGTTCCGGACGAACCAGAACGTCTGCGTCCCGGTCGGCTGCTTCCACCACGTCCTCGTGACGGACGAGTTCGCGCCGCTCGACCCCGAGGGCGGCCACCAGCGGAAGTCCTACGCGCCGCACGTGGGCAACATCAAGGTGGAGCCCGTGGGCGAGGCGAACCCGGAGACGCTGTCGCTGACCGAGTTCACCCGGCTCGGCCGCAAGGAGCTCGCCGCCGTCCGCAAGGAGGTGCTCGCGCAGGACGCGCGCGGCTACGAGATCAGCCCGGACGTGTACGGCACCACCCCGCCCGCGCAGCCGGCCCGCCCGAAGGGGCTGCCGGTCCTGCCGTAGTACGGGGCCCGTGGGGGGCGCGCGGCACCGCGGCCCTTCAGCTCCGGTTCAGGTGGCGCGGGTCACAATCGGGGCATGCGGGTTCTGATCGTGGACGACGAGGAGCGCTTCGCCGAGGGGCTCCGCAACGGCCTGGAGGCGGAGGGCTTCGCCGTCGACGTCGCCCTGGACGGCACGGACGGCCTGTGGCGGGCGCGCGAGCACGCGTACGACGCCATCGTCCTCGACATCATGCTCCCCGGTCTAAACGGCTACCGCGTCTGCGCCGCCCTGCGCGCCGAGGGGAACTGGACCCCGATCCTCATGCTCACCGCCAAGGAAGGCGAGTGGGACGAGGTGGAGGGGCTCGACACCGGCGCCGACGACTACCTGACGAAGCCCTTCTCGTACGCCGTGCTGCTCGCCCGGCTGCGTGCGCTGCTGCGCCGCAAACCGCGCGAGCGGCCCGCCGCCCTCACCGCCGGCGACCTGCGGCTCGACCCGGCGGCCAAGGAGGTGTCCCGGGGCGGGGTACGGGTCGAGCTGACCGCCCGTGAGCTGGCCCTCCTCGAGTTCCTCCTGCGCCGGCGCGGCGAGACCGTGTCCAAGCACGAGATCCTCGCGCACGTCTGGGACGACGCCTTCGAGGGCGACCCGAACATCGTCGAGGTCTACGTCCGGCACCTGCGGAACAAGCTGGACCGGCCCTTCGGCCGGGCGTCCATCGAGACCGTACGGGGCTACGGCTACCGCCTGGTCCCCGACGGAGGGTAGGCGGGCCATGGGCGTGCGGTTCTGGTCGGCCGTGGCGGCCGTCGTCGTCGTGGCGGTGGGCCTGATCGCGGGAGCGGTGGCCCTGATCGCGCTCCTGCGGGCCGAACTGACCGACGACGTGCGGCAGGCCGTGCGGGGCCGGGCCGAGCAGGTGGCGGCCGTCATCGAGTCGGGGCGCGGGGTGCCGTCGCTGACCGTGGGCGATCAGGACGAACAGTTCGTGCAGGTCCTGGACGCCCAGGGGGACGTGATCGCCGCCAGCCCGAACGTCAAGGACCTGCCGGCCCTGGCCGACCCCCGGCGGGGCGCCGAGTCCACCCTCAGCACGCCGCTGGACGAGGACCGGTTCCTGGTGGTGGCGGTGACCGCCGGGGCGCCCGGCGGCGACCGGACCGTCCTGGCGGGGCAGACGCTGATCGGGGTCGACGAGTCGACCCGGATCGTCACCCGGCTGCTGGTCACGGGGCTGCCGCTGCTGATGCTCGTGGTGGCCGGCGCGACCTGGATGGCGGTCGGGCGGGCGCTGGCCCCCGTGGCGGCCATCCGATCGGAGGTGGAGGCGATCTCGGCGGCGGAACTGCACCGCAGGGTGCCGCTTCCGCCCGGCCGCGACGAGATCGCACGCCTCGCCGCCACGATGAACCGCATGCTGGACAGGCTCGAACGGGCGCAGAGCGCCCAGCGCCGGTTCATCTCCGACGCCTCGCACGAGCTGCGTTCCCCGGTGGCGACCATCCGCCAGCACGCCGAGGTCGCGCTCGCCCACCCCGACCGGCTGACGAGCGAACGGCTGGCCGGGACCGTACTGGCCGAGGACCTGCGGATCCAGCGGCTGGTCGACGACCTGCTGCTGCTCGCCCGCGCCGACGAGGAGGCGCTGCGCCCCCGGCTGCGGCCGGTGGACCTCGACGACCTGGTCCTGGAGGAGGTGCGCCGGCTGCGCCGGGCGGCGCCCGGGCTGCGGATCGGTACGGCCGGGGTGTCGGCGGCACGGCGGCGGGCGGACCCGCGGGGCCTGGGCAGGGTGGTGCGCAACCTGGGCGACAACGCGGCCAGGCACGCGCGCTCCGAGATCGCCTTCGACCTCGCCGAGCAGCCGGACGGCCGGGTGGTGCTGGGCGTGGAGGACGACGGTCCGGGCGTGCCGCCGGAGGACCGTGAGCGGGTCTTCGAGCGGTTCGTACGCCTCGACGAGGCGCGGTCCCGCCGGCCGGGCGACGGGGGCGGGGCGGACGACGCCGGCGGCAGCGGACTCGGGCTCGCCATCGTCGCCGAACTGGTGGCGGCGCACGGCGGCACGGTCACGGTGACCGACGGGCGGCTCGGCGGGGCCCGCTTCGAGGTGACGCTCCCGCCGGACCCGGCGGCCTGAGACCGGGCCACCGCTCCTTGACGCTCCTTTGAAGGCCGGGCCACCGCTCTGGAGGCCGTACCGCCTCTCCTGAAGGCCGGTTCAGCTCCGTTCAGGCTCCCTTCAGCACCCGGGTGGAAGCCTCGGTGTCAGGCAGAGGAGGCAGTCATGAGGACCAGATACCCGGCGGCCGCGGTGAGCGCGGCCCTGGCCGCGACCCTCGCGACCGGCGCCTGCACCGCCGGGGCCGCGAGCGGGCCCCCCTCGGCGAGCACCGACTGCGTACGGGTCGTGGAGGAGAACGGCAAGAAGACCGACGAGTGCCTGCCGCTCGCCCCGGAGCAGAAGCGGGTCGACCTGGCCAAGCCCGTGTTCAGCCGGCCGACCGAGATCACCAACCCGCTCCACGCCAGTTCCAGGATCCAGCAGGTGATCTACGACGGCCACGTCGACGGGAAGCCCTTCCGCACCGAGCTCACGCTGCTCCCCGACATCAAGACCATCACCGTGGACGGCGAGCAGGTCCGGGCACGCACGCTCCAGTACGTGTCCTTCTCGGACGGGCGGGTCCAGGAGGTCGCGACCGACTGGTTCGCGCAGGCCGACGACGGATCGGTCTGGTACCTCGGCGAGGACGTCTTCAACTACGAGAACGGCGTGGTCGAGAACACCAGCGGCACGTGGCGGGCCGGGAAGTCCGGACCGGCCGCGATGATCATGCCCAAGGCCCCGAAGGCCGGTGACGTGTACCGGCCGGAGAACAGCCCGGGCACGGTCTTCGAGGAGGTCACCGTCCAGGCCGTCGGGCAGACGGTCCCCGGGCCGTACGGGCCCGTCGAGGGCGCGATGAGGACGACCGAGATCAACCTGGACGGCACGCGCGAGAACAAGGTCGTCGCCCCCGGGTACGGCGAGCTCACCATCGACGAACCCGGCCCCGACCTGGAGGCGATCTCGCTGGCCGTACCGACGGACGTCGCCCCGGGCCCCGCGCCCGCCGAACTCACCGCCCTCTCGGCGGCGGTCCGCGCGGCGCACGCCGAGGCGACCGACGCGGCCGTGGCGAAGGTGCGCGCCGCCTGGGACGCGTACCGGGCCGCCGACCGCGTGCCCCCGCTGCTCGTCCAGCAGATGGACCGGGACCTCGACTCGCTCACGGCGGCCGTCAAGGCGCGCGATGCCGCGCTCGTCCGCGGTGCCGTGCTCCGGGTCGCCCAGAACGACCTCGACCTGCACCTGCGCCATGACCCGCTCGCGGCCGTCGAGGCCGCCCGGATGGCGCTGTGGGCGCGCCAGGCGACGCTGGACGGCGCCGCCCGGGACACGGGCGCGATCGCCGGTGACGCGACCAGCCTCGAACTCACCTGGGACCGCGTCAAGGACCACATGGACCCCGACCGGGCGGCCCGGATCGACGCCGCGCTGAAGGCCCTGCGCGAGGCCGCCGACCGCAAGGACGCGACGGCCGCCCAACAGGCGACGGCCCGGCTCGCGTCCGCCCTGTAGTTCCTCCGCCCTGTGGTTCCGCCCTGTGGTGCGACGGCTCCGGGCTACGGGGCGAGCGCGGGGATGATCTCGGAGCCGTACGCGTCGATGGTGCCCTCGCGGTTGTCGTGCATGTCGTAGACGGCGAACTGGTCGACGCCGAGGCTCTTGAGGTGGCGGAGCTTCTCGATGTGGGCCTCGGCGGGGCCCAGGAGGCAGAAGCGGTCGACGATCTCGTCGGGGACGAACGCCGTGTCGGGATTGTCGGCGCGGCCGTGGTGGGAGTAGTCGTAGCCCTGCCGGTCCTTGATGTACGCGGTGAGCTCCTCCGGCACCATCGACGAGTGCTCGCCGTACTTGGCGACGAGGTCGGCGACGTGGTTGCCGACCATGCCGCCGAACCAGCGGCACTGGTCGCGGGCGTGCGCCAGGTCGTCGCCCACGTAGGCGGGGGCGGCGACGCAGATGGTGAGGGCGTCGGGGTCGCGGCCGGCGTCGGCGGCGGCCTGCCGGACGGCCTTGATCATCCACTCGGTCAGGAAGGGGTCGGCGAGCTGGAGGATGAAGCCGTCGGCCTTCTGCCCGGCGAGGGCGAGGGCCTTGGGTCCGTAGGCCGCCATCCACACCGGCAGCTTGCCGTCCTTGACCCAGGGGATCCGGATCGGATTGCCGTCGACCTCGGCCTCCCGGCCTTCCGCCAGGTCGCGGATGACCTCGATGGCCTCGCCGAGCCGGGCCAGGGTGTTCGGCCTGCGGCCGGCGACGCGCATGGCGGAGTCGCCGCGGCCGATGCCGCAGACGGTCCGGTTGCCGTACATGTCGTTGAGGGTGGCGAAGGTGGAGGCCGTCACCTCCCAGGTCCGCGTCCCCGGGTTCGTCACCATCGGGCCCACGTGGAGCTTGGTGGTGTTGGCCAGGATCTGGCTGTAGATGACGAAGGGTTCCTGCCACAGCACGGCGGAGTCGAAGGTCCAGCCGTAGCGGAAGCCGTTGCGCTCCGCCCTGCGCATCAGGCCGACGACCTGCGAGGCGGGCGGGTCGGTCTGCAGGACGAGTCCGAAGTCCAACGTCGTTCTCCTAGTTCAGGTACTGACAGGTGGCGCGCGGGGTGAAGACGCCGTGGCCTGCTCGGCCGGTGAACTTCCGCTGCTCGATGACGGGTTCGCCGCGCGAGAGGACCGTCTCCACCCGACCGGTGACCGTCCTCCCCTCGTACGCGGAGTAGTCGACGTTCATGTGGTGGGTCTCGGCCGACAGGACCTGGGTCGCGTGGGGGTCGTAGATGACGATGTCCGCGTCGGCGCCCGGCGCGATCGTGCCCTTCTGCGGGTAGAGGCCGAACATCCGGGCCGGGGTGGCGCAGGCGATCTCGATCCAGCGGCGGCGGCTGATGTGCCCGTCGACGACGGCCTGGTGGAGGAGGTCCATGCGGTTCTCCACGCCCGGCAGGCCGTTGGGGATCTTGGAGAAGTCGCCGCGCCCCAGGTCCTTCTGGCCCACGAAGCAGAAGGGGCAGTGGTCGGTGGAGACCACCTGGAGGTCGTTCGTCCGCAGTCCCCGCCACAGGGCCGCCTGGTGCTCCTTCGGGCGCAGCGGGGTGCTGCACACGTACTTGGCGCCCTCGAAGCCCGGTTCCGCCAGGTTGTCGGTGGAGAGGAACAGGTACTGGGGGCAGGTCTCCCCGAAGACGGGCAGTCCCTTGTCGCGGGCCGCGGTGATCTCGGCGACGGCCTCCTCCGCCGAGACGTGCACGACGTACAGCGGGGCTCCCGCCACCCGGGCCAGTTGGATCGCCCGGTGCGTGGCCTCCGCCTCAAGGAGGGCCTTGCGGACCTCCCCGTGGTAGCGCGGGTCGGTCTCGCCGCGGGCGAGGGCCTGCTCGACGAGGACGTCGATCGCGATGCCGTTCTCGGCGTGCATCATGATCAGTCCGCCGTTGTCGGCGGAGCGCTGCATGGCGCGCAGGATCCGGCCGTCGTCGCTGTAGAAGACGCCGGGGTAGGCCATGAAGAGCTTGAAGGAGGTGATGCCCTCCTGGACGAGCTTGTCCATCTCCTTGAGCGTCTGCTCGTTCACGTCGGAGAGGATCATGTGGAAGGCGTAGTCGATCGCGCAGTTGCCGTCGGCCTTGGCGTACCAGGCGTCGAGTCCTTCGCGCAGGCTGTGGCCGACGCTCTGGACGGCGAAGTCGACGATGGTGGTGGTGCCGCCCCAGGCGGCGGCGCGGGTGCCGGTCTCGAAGGTGTCGGAGGCGAAGGTGCCGCCGAAGGGCAGCTCCATGTGGGTGTGGGCGTCGACGCCGCCGGGCAGCACGTAGCGGTCGGTGGCGTCGACGGTCCGGTCGGCGGTCCAGCCGGCCGCCGTGTCCGAGCCGTGGGCGGCGAGGGCGACGACGCGGCCGTCCTCGATCAGCACGTCGGCGTGGAGTTCGTCGGCGGCGGTGACGACGAGGCCGCCGCGGATGAGGGTGCGGGTGCTCACGGGACTTCTCCCCTGCCGGCTAGAGGGACCTGAGGGACTGTTCGAGGATCGCGGCGCCTTCCTCGGCCTCGGCGACGGTGAGCGAGAGCGGCGGGGCGATGCGCAGGGTGCTGGTGTTGTGGCCGCCGCCCTTGCCGATGAGCAGGCCGTTCTCGCGGGCGGTCTCCAGGACGGCGGTGGCGGCGTCCGGGTTCGCCCGGTCGGTGCCC
This sequence comes from Streptomyces sp. NPDC053513, assembly GCF_044544765.1. NCBI lineage: Bacteria > Bacillati > Actinomycetota > Actinomycetes > Kitasatosporales > Streptomycetaceae > Streptomyces > Streptomyces sp. NPDC053513. The sequence goes on along the minus strand of NZ_JBITXP010000014.1, from coordinate 129,863 downwards.
GGTTCGGTGAGCTCGATGCCGATCATCAGACCGCGGCCGCGGACCTCCCGCACCTCCGCGACCCCGGCCGCGGCGGCCCGGACGCGCTCGATGAGGAGGCCGCCGACGCGGCGGGCGTTGCCTTGGAGGTCGTGTTCCAGGAGGTGGGAGAGGTTGGCCAGGCCGGCGGCCATGGTGATCGGCGAGCCGCCGAAGGTGGAGATGGAGTTGGCGTCCAGGCAGTTCATGACCTCGGCGCGGGCGACGACGCCGCCGATGGACATGCCGTTGCCGATGCCCTTGGCGAAGGTGAGGATGTCGGGCGGTCCGGCCTGGCCGTGGGCCTGCCAGCCCCAGAAGTGGTCGCCGGTGCGGCCCCAGCCGGTCTGCACCTCGTCGGAGATCCAGAGGATGCCGTGCCGGTCGAGGACGCGGCGGAAGGCGGCGTAGAGGCCGTCGGGCGGGGAGGTGAAGCCGCCGACGCCCTGGATCGGTTCGGCGATGAGGGCGGCGACGCCCGAGCGGGTCTGGCCGAGCATGTCCTCCAGGTCCGCGACGCACGCCTCGATGAACCGCTCGTCGGTGAGCCCGGCGTACGGGCCGCGGCCGCGGACGCCGCCGTGCACGTACAGGGTCTGGAGCGGCGAGAGGCCGGTGGGCGACCAGGCGCGGTTGCCGGTGATGCCGATGGTGGAGAAGGAGCGGCCGTGGTAGCTGTTGCGCATCGCCAGGATCTGGTTCGAGCGGCGGTACGTGGTGGCGAGGAGCAGGGCCGCGTCGTTGGCCTCGGTGCCGGAGGTGGTGAAGAAGACGCGGGCGTCGGGGATGCCGGAGAGGCCGGCGATCCGCTCGGCGAGCTCCACCATGGGGCGGTTGAGGTAGAGCGTCGAGGAGTGGATGATCCGCCCGGCCTGCTCGGCGACGGCCTTGGTGACCTCGGGCAGGGCGTGGGCGGTCATGGTGGTGAGGATGCCGCCGAAGAAGTCGAGGTACCTGCGTCCGTCGGCGTCCCAGACGTGGCGGCCCTCGCCGTGGGTGATCTCGATGGGGTCGCGGTAGTAGAGGGCGATCCAGTCGGGGATGACGGCCTTGTGCCGGGCGTACAGGCTGCTCACGGCTGCACCAGCCCGTCGTACGCGTCGGGGCGGCGGTCCCGGTAGAAGGCCCATTGCTGGCGGACCTGTTCGATGAGGCCGAAGTCGAGGTCGCGGACGACGAGTTCCTCGGCCTTGTCGGAGGCGACGTCGCCGACGAACTGGCCGCGCGGGTCGACGAAGTAGCTGGTGCCGTAGAAGTCGTTGTCGCCGTACTCCTCGATGCCGACGCGGTTGATGGCGGCGACGAAGTACTCGTTGGCGACGGCGGCGGCGGGCTGCTCCAGCTGCCAGAGGTAGGAGGAGAGCCCGCGGTGGGTGGCCGAGGGGTTGTAGACCAACTGCGCTCCGTTGAGGCCGAGTTGGCGCCAGCCTTCCGGGAAGTGGCGGTCGTAGCAGATGTAGACGCCGACCCGTCCGACGGCGGTGTCGAAGACCGGCCAGCCGGCGTTGCCCGGGCGGAAGTAGTACTTCTCCCAGAAGCCCTTGACCTGGGGGATGTGGTGCTTGCGGTACTTGCCGAGGTAGCTGCCGTCGGCGTCGATCACGGCGGCGGTGTTGTAGTAGAAGCCCTCGCCCTCGACCTCGAAGACGGGGACGACGATCACCATGCCGGTCTCGCGGGCGAGGTCCTGCATCCGGCGGACGGTCGGGCCGTCGGGGACGGGCTCGGCCCAGCGGTAGTGCTCGGGCTCCTGGACCTGGCAGAAGTAGGGCGCGTTGAAGACCTCTTGGAAGCCGATCACCTTGGCGCCCTGCCGGGCGGCTTCGCGGGCGTGCTCCTCGTGTTTGGCGATCATGGATTCGGTGTCGCCGGTCCAGGTGGCCTGGACGAGTGCGGCGCGTACGACGTGGGTCATGAGCTGCTCCTTCGGCGCGGCGTCAGAGAGCCTCTACGCACGTAGACGCGGTGCGTAGGAGGAGAACGTAAGCCCCGTCACACCCCGGAGCAAGACCGCCGCCGTGAAGCGGCCGGGTCGATCATGTTTCATACCCGAGTGGTCCACGTCGGACACGTACCGACACGTACGGACCAGTACGGATTGCCCCCGGCCACCCGGCCATCCGGCCGCTCGTGGCGGGGTGGGCGGGGGCGTCGGTCGCGGCCGGGACATCGGCTTGCGCGCCGCAGACGGGGGGCGGACGCACGGGCCTGGCACCGTGGGCCCGGCGCGGCGTGCGCCCCCGGGGCCGCCCGCCTCCGCACGGCGGCCCGCCCGCCGTCCGTCAGGCCCCCGCCAGGCCCGCCACCCTCAGCGCGTGGAGCAGGTCGCGTTCGCGCGACGGGGACACCTCGCGGGCCGCGGCGAGGAGTTGGGGGACCAGGGCGTGCGGGTCCGCGCCCGCGAGCCGGGCGGCGTCCTCGGGGGTGCGGACCCGGACGTACGCGGTGAGCAGGGCGCGCGCCTCACGGTGGTGGCCCTCGGCGCGCAGCGCGGCGCACGCGCCCGCGAGCTCCTCGGCCGGGCGGGCCACGCCCTGCCGGAGCAGTTGCTCGCAGTCGGCCGCCCGCCCCACGTCGGCGAGCACGCCCGCGACGGCGGCGAGCCGGACGGGCGGCAGCGAGGCCGCCTCCCAGAGCAGGGTGGACCAGTCGGCGCCGAGCCCGGCCCGGTGCAGCCCCGCCGCGAGGGCGGGCAGCCGTTCCGGCGGCCCGGCGAGCGCTTCGCAGAGCAGGACGTGCGCCTCGCCGCTGCGGCCCTGCGCACGGAGGCGCCGGAGGGCGTGGACCGCGGCGGCGGCGCGGTCGGCCTCGGCGGAGTCCATGACGGGGGCCTCGGCCACGGGGACGGGGTCGGCGGCGGCGCCGAAGCGGGCGCCGCGGGGCGCCGCTCCCCCGGCCGGGAGCGCGGGCAGGGGCGCCGGTTCCCGCTCCACCGCCTCGGCCCCCTCCTCCAGCCAGGCGTACCGGGCACCCCGAGGGCGCCGCCTGGCCTTGACGGGCTTCGCGGCGGCCGCCGACGGCCCGGCGGCCCGAGCCGGCACGACCGACGCCGGACCGAGGGCACCAGCCGACGCGACCGACGCCGGCCCGGCGACACCAGCCGACACCGCCGGCACCGAACCGACGGCACCCGTCGGCGCGGCCGACGCCGGACCGGCGACACCAGCCGGCGCCCGCCCCGCACCCCCCGCCGACGGCACCCCGCCCACGGCCGGCGCCCCCTGCCCCACCCGGGCGAGGCGCGCCGTCAGTTCCCTCACCCGGGCCGCCGCCCTGGCCCGGTCGTCCCGTGTCCAGGCGAGGTCGTGCTCCAGGCGGGCGGCCTCGTCCGGGTCGGGGGTGCCGCGCAGTCGCTCGGCGAGTTCACGGGCCCGGGTCTCGGCGTACCGGCGTTCGGCCTCCATGAGGTCCCGGCGTTCCGCGAGCGCCTCCGCTCCGCCGGGGCGGCCGTCGTGGGCGCCCGCCGCCGCCGCGTACAGGCTCCGGCCCCGGGCGGCGAACGGCCCGTCGGCGGCTTCGCCGATGTCCTGGAGGAGGGATTCGACGACGTCCCAGGGCAGGATGTCGGCCCCGTCGAGGCAGGCGCGCAGGCCTTCCGGGTCACGTGCGGCGAAGACTCCGTACCAGCCGCCCTCAAGCCGGGCGCGGCCCGTGAGTCCGGTCAGCCAGCGCGTGAACGCGGCCATTTCCGCCGGTAGTTGATACACCGTCATGCGTCACGCACCTGCCCCGCGGTCGTCTGGGACCTTCCGGTCCGCGGGTATTGGACCGCAGTCGTGTTACGGGGCGACTACGGACTGTTTTCATCCGGATGCGCGGGAGTCAGAACGTCACGACGATCCCGGTGTGCGGACGCTTGCCGAGCCGGACGATCATGGCCGGTACGTCGGTCAGCCAGTACTGCCAGGTGTACTTGCGCGAGAGCAGGCGCCGGATCCGGCGCAGCTCCTCCCCCTCCACGAGGCGTCCCGTGCCGGCGAACCGCTCGGCGCCGTCGGCGACGTTCCCGCGCAGGTCGCAGACGGCGACCTCGACCCGGGGGTCGCCCAGCAGGCGCTTGACCTTCCAGGAGTCGGAGCGGGTCCACACGTACAGCTCGGAGCCCTCCGTCGCGTACCAGACGGGCGTCGCGACCCCCGTGCCGTTCTTCCGGAAGGTGGTCAGGCTGACGTAGCGGCCGTGCCGCAGCTCTTCGGGCATCATGCCCGGGAGCTTAGGGGGTGTCTTGCCGATCAGGCCGGGCTCGCGACGCCTGGCACCGCGCCTCGCCGCGTTGTCGTCGGTCGACAACGCTCCGCGTTGCCTCCCTCCTCCGCCTTGCGATGCACGGCACCAGACGCCGCTCCCTGATCCGGCCTGACCGACAAGACACCCCCTAGGGCGCGGCCCGCTCGTAGGCGGCGCGGGCCTCGGTGATCTCGGGGGCGTGGGCGCGGGTCCAGGCGCAGGCCGCGTCGAGGGGGGTGAGGAGGGAGCGGCCGAGGTCGGTGAGGGCGTACTCGACGCGGGGCGGGTTCTCGTCGTGGGCGGTGCGGGTGAGGAAGCCGTCGCGCTCCATGGAGCGGAGGGTCTCGGTGAGCACCTTGGGGGTGATCCAGTGCAGCGGGACGCGGAGTTCGGAGAAGCGGCGGGGCGCTCCGTCCTCCAGGCAGCGCAGCACCACCGCGGTCCACTTGCCGCCGACGCGGAGGGGGCGGGAGGGGCTTCCGGCGCAGTCGGGATCGTCGAAGAGCGTGGGGCTCAGCGGTTGCGGGGACGACTGCTCGGTCATGCGGCCGACGCTAGCCCAGTACCGTTGAAGTAACCAGGGATGCCCGTCCTACGGTCCTGCCATGGACAACGAAAGCAACGGCAGGAGCAGGAACATCATCGTCTTCGGGGCCGGCGGGCGCGTCGGCCGGGCGGTCGTGGCGGAGGCGGTGGCGCGGGGTCACCGGGTGACGGCCGTGGTCCGCGACCCGGCCGGGTACGCCGACCTGGAGGGCGCGGGAATCGCGCTCGTACGGGGTGACGCGACGGACGCGGCCTCGGTGGCGTCGCTCGCGGCGGGCCACGACGCGGCGGTGAACGCCGCGGTCCGTCTCGACGTGCCCTCCGTCGACTTCTTCACGGCCGCGGCGAAGGCCATGGTCGCCGGCCTCACCGAGGCGGGCGTCGGGCGGTTGATCACCCTGGGCATCGCCACGACCCTGGAGACCGCCCCCGGCGTGCGACTGATGGACGCGCCGGACTTCCCCGAGCAGTACCGGACGTTCTCCCAGGGGCACGTGGCCGAGTTCGAGCTGCTCACCGCGGAGGCGGGGCCCGGGCTCGACTGGCTGATGGTGGTTCCGGGGATCGACCTGAACGCGGACGCGGAGCGGACGGGCGCCTACCGGACGGCGGTGGGCACGGTGATCGACGGTCCGGGCCGCATCACCCACGCCGATCTGGCGCTCGCCCTCCTGGACGAGATCGAGCGCCCGCGCCACAGCCGGGTGCAGCTGGCGGTCTCCGCGTAGGAGGACGCTCAGACGGGGGCCGGGGTGCAGTGGGCCACGAGCTCGTCCATGGAGAGGTCGAGGACCCCGGCCAGCGCCGCGACGGTGAAGAAGGCCGGGGTCGGGGCGCGACCGGTCTCGATCTTGCGGAGGGTCTCGGCGGAGAGGCCGGCGGCCGCGGCGACCTCCACCATGGACCGCTCGCCGCGCGCCGCGCGCAGGAGCAGGCCCAGGCGCTCGCCGCGCTCGCGCTCTTCGGGGGTCAGGGGTGTGCGCACCATGCCGACCATTCTAATACCGGTATAGTAATTGGCCATGGTGGAGATCAAGACGAACGAATCCCTGGCGGCCATGCGCGAGTCGGGGCGGGTGGTGGCCCGTGCGCTGGCTGCCGTACGGGACAAGGCGGCGCCCGGCGTGCGGCTCACCGAGCTGGACCGGGCCGCGCGTGACGTGCTGGCCGGGGCGGGCGCCGGCTCGCCCTTCCTCGGCTACCACCCGGACTGGGCTCCGGTGCCGTTCCCCGCGGTCGTGTGCGTCTCCGTCAACGACGCCATCGTGCACGGCATCCCGGACGACACCCGGCTGGCGCCGGGCGACCTCGTCTCCGTGGACTGCGGTGCGACGCTGGGCGGCTGGGCCGGCGACTCGGCCGTCAGCTTCACGGTCGGCCCCGCCCGGCCGGAGGACACCCGGCTGATCGCCGCGGCGGAGGAGGCCCTGGAGGCCGGCATCGCCGCGGCCGTCGTCGGCAACCGCGTCGGCGACATCGCCCATGCGATCGGCCGGGTCTGCCGGGACGCGGGCTACGGCATCCCGGACGGCTTCGGCGGCCACGGCATCGGCCGCGCCATGCACGAGGACCCGGGCGTCCCCAACGAGGGGCGCCCGGGCCGGGGCATGAGGCTGCGCCACGGGATGGTGCTCGCGATCGAGCCGATGCTCATCGGCGGCGGCACGGACGAGCACTACACGGCGCGGGACGGCTGGACGATCCGTACGTCCGACGGCTCGCGCGCGTCCCACGCCGAGCACACGGTGGCGATCACGGACGAAGGACCGCGCGTCCTGACGGCGCCGTAGTCCGCTACGACGCCGGCCGTACGACCATCGCCGAGCCGCCGCCCCTGCGGACCGTCTCCGCGGCGGCCACCCAGCGGCCGTCGGGGAGGCGCTGGACGCCGGTCGCCGCGCCGATCTCCGGGTTCTGCCGGAAGCCGTGCCCGATGGCCTCCAGCTCCGTCCTCAACGGGCTGTTCCACAGGGCCGGTTCGAGTTCGGTGGTGGTCTGGTTGCGCTGGCTGGCGCGCGGCGCGGCGATCGCGTCGACGAGCGGGAGCCCCCGGTCGAGGACGCCCGTCAGCGTCTGGAGGACGGTGGTGATGATGGTCGCGCCGCCCGGGGAGCCGAGCGCGAGGACGGGCCGGCCGTGCCGGTCGAGGACGACGGTCGGGGAGATCGAGGAGCGCGGCCGCTTGCCGGGGCCGGGCAGGTTCGGGTCGTGGACGGCCGGGTTCGCCGGGGCGAAGGAGAAGTCGGTCAGCTCGTTGTTGAGCAGGAAGCCCCGGCCGGGCACGGTGATGCCGCTGCCGCCGGTGGACTCGATGGTGAGCGTGTAGGCGACGATGTTGCCCCACTTGTCGGCCACCGTCAGATGGGTGGTGTTCTCGCCCTCGTACGTGGTCGGGGCGGCGGTCCCGCCGCTCGCGCACGGCGCCGGGCTGCTCGGGTCGCCGGGGGCGAGCGGGCTGGTGAGGGCGGCGTCGTCGCGGATCAGGCAGGCCCGGGAGTCGGCGAACCGCTGGGAGAGCAGGCCGTGCGTCGGCACGGACTCGAAGGCCGGGTCGCCGACCCAGCGCCCCCGGTCGGCGAAGGCGATGCGGCTGGCCTCGATGAAGCGGTGCAGGTACCGGGCCGGGGAGGCCGTCGAGAGGTCGGTGCCCTCCAGGATGTTCAGCGCCTCGCCGACGCTGGTGCCGCCGGAGGAGGACGGGGCCATGCCGTAGACGTCGAGCCCGCGGTACGAGACCTTCGTGGGCCTGCGGGACTCGGTGCGGTACGCGGCGAGGTCGGCCTCCGTCAGGTCGCCGGGGCGCACGGTCCGGGTGGCGCCCGCGCGGAGCGGGGGTGCCTGGACGGTGTTCACGATGTCCCGGGCGAGCGGCCCCCGGTAGAGGGCGCCGACGCCCTCGCGGCCGAGCTTCTCGTACGTACGGGCCAGGTCGGGGTTCTTGAAGACGGATCCGACCACGGGCAGTTGTCCGCCGGGCAGGAAGAGCGCGGAGGTGGCCGGGAAGTCGCGGAACCGGGCCTCGTTGGCGGCGGTCTGGGCGCGGAAGGTGGGGTCGACGGTGAAGCCCTCGCGGGCGAGCCGTTCGGCGGGTTCGAGCAGGGTGCCGAGGCGCTTGCTGCCCCAGGCGTCGAGGACGGTCTTCCAGGTGGCGGGGGTGCCGGGGGTGCCGACGCCGAGGCCGCTGGTCTGTCCCTCCTCGAAGGGGATGGGCTTGCCGTTCTCGGTGAACAGGTCGGGTCCGGCGGTGCGGGGCGCGGTCTCGCGCCCGTCGACGGTCCGCACCGTACGGCTCTTCGCGTCGTAGTACACGAAGTAGCCGCCGCCCCCGATGCCCGCCGAGTAGGGCTCCGTGACGCCGAGGGCGGCCGCGACGGCGACGGCGGCGTCGACCGCGTTGCCGCCCTTGCGGAGCACCTCGATGCCGGCGGCCGAGGCGTCGGCGTCGACACTGGCGACGGCGCCGCCGTAGCCGACGGCGACGGGTTCCTTGACGGGCGGGTCCACCACGGGCGGGGCCTTCGGTGGCGCGGCGGCGCCCATCGAGAGCACCGTCGCCGCGACGGCGAGAAGAGAGACCTTGCCAGCGGCGGAGCGACGCATTCCTACCTCCAGTCAACGACCGTCCGCGCAGCGTAACTTCCCGCACCGCCTCCCGTCAGGACCGCCTCGAACTGGAGGGCGGATCGCCGCTAGCATGCGCGCCCATGAACGAAGACGTCCGCAACATCGTGCTCGGGGTCCTGGCGACCGGGGTCAGCGCCGCCATCGGCTGGCTGGGCCGCACGTACCAATGGCGGCGCAGGCTCCGCCGCAAGCAGGCGTTCTTCGGTCTTCCGCGGAGCTCCGAGTGCCTGCTCGTGGTGAACAGGGAGTCGGGCGGCGACAGCGCGGTGCACCGCTACGACGTGTTCGCGCTGCTCGAGCTCTGCGCGCTCATCAAGGACTGCGGGGCGCACGCGCGCATACTGCAGCACGACCAGGCGCACCAGGGGTTCGGCGACCGGACGGAGTTCTGCGTCGGCGGGCCGTATTCGAACAGGCGCATGGCGGCCCACCTCGCGACCCTGCTCCCGGGGGTGGCGGTGAACGTCGACGTCGAGCCGGGCGAGGACCGGGGCTCCTTCCTGATCGGTTCGGAGCGCTACCGGATGGACGCGGGTGCCGAGGAGTACGTGATCCTGGCCCGGCTCATGGCGGGCGAGGACTGCCGGCCGGTCTTCCTCTTCTGCGGGCAGCGGGCCATCACCAACCAGGCGGCGACCCGCTATCTCGCCCGCCACTACGAGTCGCTGGCGCGCCGCCACCGCGACGGCTCCTTCGTGCTCCTCCTGAAGGTGGTCAACTCGCAGGCGTACGGCCCCGACGTGGTGGAGCTGGTGGCCGACGTCACGAGCGCGGCGCGGAGGGCCCCAGCGGTCGAACCGGCAGCGACTTGATCCCGTTGACGAAGTTGGAGACGAGGCGCCGGGGCGGCCCCGCGAGGGCGAGGCCGCCGCAGGCCGCGCGCACCTCCTCGTGGAACACCCGGAGCTGGAGCCGGGCGAAGTGGGCGCCGAGGCAGACGTGCGGGCCGTCGCCGAAGGAGACGTGCGGGTTCGGGGTCCGGCCGAGGTCGAGGCGGTGCGGGTCGGCGAAGACGCGTTCGTCGTGGTTGGCGGAGGCGTGGAAGACGACGACCTTGTCGCCCTCCCGGATCCTCCGTCCGGCGAGTTCGGTGTCGCGGGCGGCGGTGCGCCGGAAGGAGAGCACGGGCGGGTGCACGCGGAGGAGTTCGTCCACGGCCGTGTCCACGGAGACCTCGCCGCTCCACAGCCTCCGCTGCTCGTCGGGGTGTCCGGCGAGGGCGAGGATCCCTCCGGGGGCCGCGCTGCGGACGGTGTCGTTCCCGGCGACGGTCAGCAGGAAGAAGAACATCTCCAGTTCGGCGTCGGCGAGTTCGGAGGCCGCGAGCACGCTCATGACGTCGTCGGCCGGGTGCGCGCGCTTGTACGCGGCGAGCTCCTGGGCGTAGGCGAACATCTCGGCGAGCATGGCGGGCGAGCGGGGGTTGACCGGCCGTCCCTCCGCGTCGAGGACCGGTGGCTCGTCGGGGTCCTGGTAGGCGATGACCCGCTCGGTCCAGGCGTGCAGCAGCCTCCGGTCGCTCGCGGGCACTCCGAGCAGGTCGGTGAGGTTGAGCAGCGCGTAGTCGTCGGTGACGGCCCGGACGAGGTCCACCTCGTCGCCGGCCGCGAACGCGGCGCCGAGCAGCTCGCGGGCCCGCTCACGAGCGGTCACGGCGAAGCGCTCGATCCGCCCGGGGGTGAAGGCCCGGCTGACGAGCCGCCTCAGGCGGCCGTGTGCCGGGGGGTCCTGATTGAGCATCATGCGCCGGATGAAGGGCAGGTCGGCGGGGTCGGGGTCGCGGATCTGGGTGGCGCCGAGGTACGAGGAGTACGTCCCCGAGTCCTTGAGCACCCGGACGACGTCGGCGTGCCGGGTGACGGCCCAGAACCCGGACCCGGCGGGCCAGCCGAGGATCTCCGGCTCCTCCTGGCGGGCGACGGGGGCCCGGTCGCGCAGGACGCGGAAGCGGTCGTGCGGGATGCCGACGGCGTAGATCCGCGGGTCGAAGACGTCGGGTGTGTCGTCCGCGTTCTCCATCGACCCTCCCCTCGGGGTGAAGACGTCACCATCATGACGGGTCGGAGCCGTTTTCCGCAGGACGGGACGCACAGTTCGAGGTTCGCCGTCGGCCGGGGCCGGGGAGTCCCCCCTCGGCCCTCGGCGAGGGCGTCGCCCTCCGGCCAATCGTTACCCGCACGTAACTTACCAACCGGTTACCACGGGTAAGGCGCTCCCGTTACCGTCGGGTCACTTTCACTCCACTGCCCCACCAGTGCCCCAGTGAGGAGTGCCCCGTGCGCACATCCCTGGCCCTCGCCGCCTCCGCCGCCCTCGTGGCCGGGACGGCCCTCGGGCTCGCCCCCACCGCCCAGGCCGCCGGCACCGGCTCGACCGGCATCCGCTTCGTCGACATCGCCGGGGACGGCGGCACCGTCCTCAAGGCGAACGTCGTCACCCCCGCCGGAGCCGACGGCGCCCCCCGCCACCCCCTGATCGTGCTGCCCACCAGCTGGGCCGTGCCCCAGGTCGAGTACCTCGCCCAGGCCCGGAAGCTCGCCGACTCCGGCTACGTCGTGGTGAGTTACAACTCGCGCGGCTTCTGGCAGTCCGGCGGCGAGATCGAGACCGCCGGCCCCAAGGACATCGCCGACGCCTCCAAGGTGATCGACTGGGCCCTCGCGAACACCCCGGCCGACCCGGACCACGTCGGCATGGCGGGGGTCTCGTACGGCGCGGGGATCAGCCTGCTCGCCGCCGCGCACGACCCGCGCGTCAAGGCCGTCGCGGCGCTCAGCGGCTGGGCCGACCTCATCGACTCCATCTACAGCGGCCGCACCCAGCACCTCCAGGCCGCCGCCCTGCTCGGCGGCGCCGGTTACCTCACCGGGCGGCCGGGCCCCGAACTCCGGCAGATCCTGGCCGACTTCCTCTCCTCCGACCTGGCCAAGGAGGAGGACATGATCGCCTGGGGCCGCAAGCGCTCCGCCGTCGAGCAGGTCGACCGGATCAACGCCAACGGCGCCGCGATCATGCTCGGCAACGCCTGGGGAGACACCATCTTCCCGCCCAACCAGTACGCGAGCTTCTACGAGAGGCTCACCGGCCCCAAGCGCCTGGAGTTCCGTCCGGGCGACCACGCCACGGCCGAGGCCACCGGTCTCCTCGGCCTGCCCAACGACACCTGGACCAGCGCCCACCGCTGGTTCGACCACTACCTCAAGGGCGTCGACAACGGCGTCGACCGCGAGCAGCCCGTCCGGTTGAAGCCCCGTTCGGACGCCGGCTACGAGGGCTATCCCGACTGGAAGTCCCTCGACGCGAACCGGCGGAAGTTCGACCTCGACGGTACGCAGCGGATCCGGGCGAACGTCGACTCCGGCGCCGACGGCGGCGTCGTCATGCTCTCCAACCTCCTGGACCAGTTCTTCCAGGCCCCGCCCGCCGTCTCCGTCCCCCTCCTCCCCCGCGCCTTCGCCGGCGTCTGGCAGTCGGAACGGTACGACGCCCCGCAGCGGGTGCGCGGCACGGTGGAGGTGCACACCACGGTCACCCCGACCGCGGAGAGCGGCACCTTCGTCGCGTACCTCTACGACGTGGGCCCGCTCGGCTTCGGCAAGCTGGTGAGCAGCGCCCCGTACACCTTCCACGGCCGGACCCCGGGGCAGCCGTTCGGCGTCGACCTGGAGCTCTTCTCGACGGCCTACGACGTCCCGGCCGGGCACCGGCTCGCCCTGGTCGTCGACACCGTCGACCCGCTCTACATCGAGCACAACCCGACCGGCGCGCAGCTGACCTTCTCCTCCCCCGCGGCCGACCCGTCGTACGTGTCGGTCCCGCTGCGGGAGGAGTGATCACCGGCTGCTGCCGGGCGGGTGCGGCCCCGGGAGGGGTCCTGCCCCCTTCCCCGCGCTACTGCTGTCCCGGCAGCAGCGTCCGTGGTTCGGCCGGGGCGACGTCCACGGCCTTCGTCTTCGGGCTGCGGCGCTCCCTGCGGGCCACCCAGGTGGCGAACCAGGAGAGCAGCATGCACATCCCGATGTAGATCGGTGAGATGACGAGGACGACGGGGATGAACGGCAGGTCGTAGTCGAGGTTGGACGCGATCAGCTTGCCCGCGTGCAGGAACTCCTCGTAGGTGATGAGGAAGCCGAGCGAGGTGTCCTTGAGGGCGACCACGAGCTGGCTGATGATGGCCGGGAGCATGGCGCGCACGGCCTGGGGCACCAGGACGTACGTCATCACCTGGGCCTTGCGCATGCCGAGCGCGTACGCCGCCTCGCCCTGCCCGCGTGCGACGGCGTGGACGCCGGTGCGGAAGACCTCGGCGAGCACGGAGCCGTTGTAGAGGGTCAGGCCTGCGACGAGCGCGGGCAGCGGCTGCACCTTGAGCGCCACGAAGATGAAGAAGATCATCACGAGGACGGGCATGGCGCGGAAGAACTCGACGAGCAGGGTCGAGATCCAGCGCGGCACCCGGTGCTCGGAGAGGCGTCCGGTGGCGAGGACCGCGCCGAGGGCGAGCGAGAGGACCGAGGCGTAGGCGAAGGCCTTGAGGGTGTTGCCGAGGCCCCTGAGCAGCAGCTCCTGGATGCCCTTGTACGCGAAGGGCGTCCACTTGGCGGAGGTGAACTGCTCGGTGTCGAGGAGGAGGTGGAGGACCCATCCGGCCAGGGCGAGGAGGACCGCGGTGGACGCGAGTCCGTAGAGGAGGTGGCGTTGTCGGGCGTGGGGCCCGGGGATGTCGTAGAGGGCGGTGGACTCGGTCATCGGGCGACTCCCCAGCGCTTCTCCATGAGGTGGAAGAGGGCGCTGATGGTGAGGGTGATGATCAGGTATCCGACGGCGATCCAGACGAAGGTCCAGACGATGTTGTAGCCGAGTTCGCTGAGGGTCTTGTAGGTGCCGAGGAGTTCGGTGACGCTGAACGCCCCGGCGATCGCCGAGTTCTTGGCGAGGGCGATCAGGGTGGAGCCGACGGGCGGGATGACGGTGCGGAAGGCCTGCGGCAGGACGATCGTGGAGAGGGTCTGGGAGAAGGTCATGCCCAGGCTGCGGGCGGCCTCGCCCTGGCCGCGCGGCACGGTGTTGATGCCGGAGCGCAGCGCCTCGCAGATGAAGGCGGAGGTGTAGCAGCCGAGGGCGAGGACCGCGAACAGCTTGAAGGGCAGCACGAGTCCGAAGCGGGGCAGGCCCAGCATGACCGCGAAGAAGAGCAGGGTCAGCGGGGTGTTGCGCAGGACGGTGACCCAGACCGTGCCGAAGACCCGGAAGGAGCCCACGGGCGCGACCCGGAAGGAGGCCATGACGAAGCCCAGGACGAGGGCGAGCGCCGAGGCGTAGACGGTGAGTTCGACGGTGCCGAGGAACCCCTCGGCGTAGAGCGGGAAGTTGTCTGTCAGTACGTCCATGTCAGCTGGTGCGGTCCTCAGTTGGCCGGGTAGCGGTCGATGGCGGGCGGCTTCGGGGCGGGGACCCCGGAGAGGCCGAGGGTGGCGTCGTACGCCTTCTTCCAGTCGCCGTTCTTCTCGTGGGCGGCGATGGCGTCGTCGAGGGCGAACCGCAGGGCGGTGTCGCCGTGCGGGACGCCGATGCCGTACGGCTCCTCGGAGAACGGCTTGCCGACGACCTTGAGTTCGTCGGGGACCTTGGCGGCGTAGCCCATGAGGATCGTGTCGTCGGTGGTGACCGCGTCGACCTGGTAGGTCAGCAGGTTGTCCACGCAGACGGAGTAGGTGTCGTAGGCGACGAGTTCGGCCTCGGGGTGGTCCCTCTCGATGCGCTGGTACGGGGTGGAGCCGGCGGCCGAGCAGACCCGCTTGCCGTCCAGGTCCTGCGGTCCGTCGATGTCGTTCTCGTCGGTGCGGACCAGCAGGGACTGGCCGGCCCGGTAGTAGGGTCCGGCGAAGCCGACGAGCTTCTTGCGGTTGTCGTTGATGGTGTACGTGCCGACGTAGTAGTCGATCTGGCCGTTCTGGAGGGCCGTCTCGCGGTTGGCCGAGGCGATGGTGCGGAAGTCGACGCCGGCCGGGTCGAAGCCCAGGGAGGCGGCCGTCATCCTGGCGATCTCGATGTCGAAGCCGGAGTAGCGGCCGGTGGCGGGGTCCTTCTCCCCCATGTAGGGCTGGTCCTCCTTGACTCCGACGACGAGCCGGCCGCGTTTCCTCGCCCGCTTCCAGGTGGCGGAGTCCGGCAGGGTGAAGCCCGACTCGACGCGGTAGACGGGGAGTTGGTCGGGCTGCGGGCCCTTGACGGGCGGGCTGCCCTCCTTGCCGCAGCCGCCGAGCGCCGCCGTCACGGCGAGCAGCAGGGCGAGGGGGGCGAGGCTCCGGTGCGTGCGCTGCATGGTTCCCACCCGGTCAGTGCTTGAGGATCTTGGAGAGGAAGTCCTTGGCGCGCTCGCTGCGCGGGGCGGTGAAGAACTCCTCCGGGGCGCGGTCCTCGACGATCTTCCCGTCGGCCATGAAGACGACCCGGTTGGCGGCGGAGCGCGCGAAGCCCATCTCGTGGGTCACGACCACCATCGTCATTCCCTCGCGGGCGAGTTGCCGCATGACCTCCAGGACCTCGTTGATCATCTCCGGGTCGAGGGCCGAGGTCGGTTCGTCGAAGAGGAGGGCCTTGGGGTCCATGGCGAGGGCGCGGGCGATGGCGACGCGCTGCTGCTGGCCGCCGGAGAGCTGGGCCGGGTACTTGTCGGCGTGCGCGGCCAGTCCGACCCGGTCGAGGAGTTCGCGCGAACGCCGGTCGGCCTCCTCCTTCCTGCGCTTGCGGACCTTGGTCTGCGCGAGGGAGACGTTGGCGAGGACGGTCTTGTGCGCGAAGAGGTTGAAGGACTGGAAGACCATGCCGACCTCGGCGCGCAGCCGGGCCAGCGCCTTGCCCTCCTCGGGGAGGGGCCGGCCGTCGATGAGGATCTCGCCCGACTCGACGCTCTCCAGCCGGTTCATCGCGCGGCAGAGGGTGGACTTGCCGGACCCGGAGGGGCCGATGACCACGACCACCTCCCCGCGCCCGACGGTGAGGTCGACGGACTGGAGGACGTGCAGCGCGCCGTAGTGCTTGTTGACGCCACGCAGTTCGATCAGCGGATCGACGACGGCCATGCGCTGCCCTGCCCCGTTTCTCGGCGGTGTCGCGGTCAGCGCAAACTTTCCACGAGAAAAAGGGACTTCACGCCCGACACGCATGAAACGGGAATAATCCGTATTTACTGCGGAAGGGTGGCTCGGAGCCGGCGGAAGCTCAGTACTCGGAGGCCTCCGCGTACACCTGGGAGAGCTGCGGCGCGCCCGTCATCGCCCAGTCGAGGCCGGCCTCGACGACCTGGATCTCCCGGCCGGAGGCCAGCCGCACCACGGGGCCGCCGCCGGGCCACACCTGCCACCGGGCGCCCGGCACGTTCCGGACGATCACGGTGCCGAGGTAGAGCCCGGCGTCGTTCCCGAACCAGGGCAGCTCCTCGGGATCGTTCCGCCAGCGGGGCGGGAGCTGGTCGAGCTCCTGGAGGGAGCCCGGGGTGTCGTCCAGGGCCACCCCGGCCTCCGCCACCCGGGACCGCAGCAGCTCGCACTCGGAGAGCAGCTCGGCCACCCCCTCCGGATCACGGTCGAAGGCCGCGACCAGGGGGGAGTCCGAGGAGTCGGGCTCGTGCCGCTTGCGCCAGCTGTCCAGAAAGGGAATGTTCATCCGAACAGCGTCGCACCGTGGCCGCGCGGACCACCACCCGGCGCGCGGTGATCATCGCGACCGGCGTCAGACGTCCAGGTCGACGACGACCGGCGCGTGGTCCGAGGCGCCCTTGCCCTTGCGCTCCTCGCGGTCCACGTAGCTGTCGGAGACCGCCTCGGCGAAGGACTTGTTCCCGTAGACCAGGTCGATGCGCATGCCCTTGTTCTTCGGGAAGCCGAGCGCGCGGTAGTCCCAGTACGTGAAGGGGTGGTCGTACTTGAGGGGGCGCGGGACCACGTCGGCGAGACCGGTCTCGCGGAGCCCGGCGAGCGCGGCCCGCTCCGGCTCCGTCACGTGCGTGGCGCCCTCGAAGACGGCGATGTCCCAGACGTCCTCGTCCGTCGGGGCGATGTTGTAGTCGCCGAGAACCGCGAAGGGGCGCTCCCCCGCCGCGTCCTCCGCGACGGCCGCCTTGAGCGCCTCCAGCCAGCGCAGCTTGTACGCGTAGTGCTCGTGGGCCACCTCGCGGCCGTTCGGCACGTACACCGACCAGACGCGGACCGGGCCGCAGGTCGCGGAGATCGCCCGGGGCTCCTGCACCCCGTCGTACTCCGGGCCGCCGGGCAGCCCGGTCACCACGTCCGCGAGGCCGACCCGGGAGACCAGGGCCACGCCGTTCCACCGGCCGGTGGCGTTGACCGCCGACTCGTAGCCCAGGGCGCGCAGCTCCTCGACGGGGAACTGCTCGGCGGTGCACTTGGTCTCCTGGATGCACAGCACGTCGGTGCCGCTGCTCTCCAGCCAGGCCAGGAGCCGGGGCAGCCGGGCGGTGATCGAATTGACGTTCCAGGTGGCGATGCGCATGGGCGCAAGCCTACTGGCGGGGTGTGACAGCGCGCGGATTCAGAGCTCGGCGGAGGCGCCGGAGGCGAGGCGCGCGTGGTGGGTGCCGCCGAGCCCGCCGATCTGCCGGTCGTAGATGGGCCGCGCGAGATCGGTGAGCAGCGCGTCGTGGATGTCGTACGCCCGGCGCGGCTTGACCTCGCGCACGTAGTCGATGACCTCGGAGATCTTGTTCCAGGGGGCCATGACGGGCAGCAGCAGCGTGTCGACCGGGTGGTCGGGCACGGTCAGCGCGTCGCCGGGGTGGAAGACGGTGCCGTCGACGAGGTAGCCCACGTTGGTGATGCGCGGGATGTCCGGGTGGATCACCGCGTGCAGCTCGCCGTGGACCTGGACGTCGAAGCCGGCCGCCGTGAAGGCGTCACCGTGCCCCACGGTGTGCACCCGGCCGGGAAAGGCCGCCGAGAGCCGGTCGGCGACGCTGCGCAGCGTCCAGATCTCGGCGGCCGCGTTGGCCTCCAGGGCCGCGCGCAGCCGGCCCTCGTCGAAGTGGTCGGGGTGCTCGTGGGTGACGAGCAGCGCGTCGGCTCCGAGGACGGCGTCCTCCTCGGTGAACGTGCCGGGGTCGATGACGAGCGTGCGGCCGTCCTTCTCCAGCCGCACGCAGGCGTGGGACTTCTTCGTCAGCTTCACACCGTCAGGCTACGCCGGGGGCGTCGTCTCCTCCTCGATGACCCGGTTGACCACCCGCAGCGCCGTCTCGGCGGCCGGGAGGCCGCAGTACACGCCCGCGTGGAGGACGATCTCGCGGAGCTCCTCCGGCGACAGACCGTTGCGGAGGGCCGCCCGGGTGTGGTCGGCGAGGGCCTCCCGATGCCCGCCGGCGAGGAGGGCGGTGAGGGTGACGGCGCTGCGCAGGCGCCGGTCGAGCCCCTCGCGGCTCCACACCTCGCCCCACGCGTAGCGGGTGACGAGCTCCTGGAAGGCGCCGTCCGGGTCGTCGGCGAGGGCCTGGTCGACATGGGCGTCGCCGAGGACCTCGCGGCGCAGCCCGAGCCCCTTCTCGTACGGATCGGGCCGGCCGGCCCCGGCAGGCTCGACGACCGGGGCGGCCGGGGTGGGCTCGACGACCGGCGCGGGCGGCACGTGCGGCGGCACGGTCAGGGTGCCGCTGGTCTCCTGGGCGGTGCCGGAGAAGTGCTCGGCGAGCAGGTCGGTGACGGCGGCCGGCTGCTCGACGGGGGCCAGGTGCGAGGCGCCGGGGACGACGGCGAGCCGGGCGTCGGAGATCCCGGCGACCAGGGTGCGGGCCTCGGCGGGACCGGTGACCTGGTCCTCGGAGCCGACGAGGACGAGGGCGGGGATGCCGATGCTGCCGAGGGCCTCGCGGACGTCGAAGACGGCGAGGGCCTCGCAGGCGGCGATGTAGCAGGCGGGGTCGGTGGTCCGGACCATCTGGACGGCCCAGTCGACGATGGCGGGCTGCGCGCCGGCGAAGAGCGGGGTGAACCACTGCTCGGGCGCGGTGCGGGCCATCGGCTCCAGACCGTTGGTGCGGACGATGACGCCCCGCTGACGGAACTCGTCGGCGGTGCCGAACCGGGGCGAGGCGGCGACCAGCGCGAGCGAGGCGACCCGGTGGGGCGCACGCAGGGCGAGGTCGAGGCCGACGGCGCCGCCCAGGGAGCAGCCCGCGTACCCGAAGCGCTGGACGCCGAGCGCGTCGAGGGTGGCGAGGAGCCGGTCGCCGAGTTCGGCGACGGAGGTGAAGGGCTCCGCGGGCGCGCCCCCGTGTCCCGGGAGGTCGAAGCGGACGACCCTCCAGTCACGGCTGAGCTCCGGTATCTGCCGGTCCCACATGTGGAAGGTCGTACCGAGGGACGGTCCCAGGACCAGGACCGGGGCGTCCTCGCGCCCGTCGACACGGTATTGCAGGGTGTTCGTCGGTGTCTCGCTCACCCGCAAGACCCTCTCATCTCCCGCCGCCCCGCACAGCGCCGGGTCGAACCTGAGGGGGTCCGCCCCTCGTGGCGATCCGGAGGAACCGGCCCTAGGGGGTGTCGAGGGCGCGGGCGAGGAAGCGCCGGGTGGCCGCCTCCCGCGGGGCCGTCAGCACCTGTTCCGCGGTGCCCTGCTCCACGATCACGCCGCCCTCCAGGAAACAGACCCGGTCGGCGACGCGCCGGGCGAAGTCCATCTCGTGGGTGGCCATCAGGATGGTCAGGCCGCGCTGCTTGAGGTCCGCGACCACCTCCAGTACCTCGCCGACCAGCTCGGGGTCGAGGGCCGAGGTGATCTCGTCGAAGAGCAGCAGCTCCGGTTCGGTGGCCAGGGCGCGGGCGATCGCGGCACGCTGCTGCTGGCCGCCGGACAGCCGGTCGGGGTGCTCGCGCGCCTTGTCCGCCAGGCCGAGCCGGTCCAGCAGCTCCAGGGCCCGTGCCTCGGCCTGCTTGCGGGGCACCCCGTGGACCTGGCGGGGCGCGAGGGTGACGTTGTCCAGCACGCTCAGGTGCGGGAACAGGTTGTAGGCCTGGAAGACGATGCCGATCCGCCTGCGGGCCACATCGGGATCCAGGCGCGGGTCGGTCAGTTCGCTGTCGCCCAGGTGCACGGTGCCGTCGTCGACGACCTCCAGCAGGTCCACGCACCGCAGCAGGGTGGACTTGCCCGAGCCGGAGCCGCCGATGAGGCAGACGACCTGGTGCTCGGCGACGTCCAGGTCGATCGAGCGCAGCACCGGGCGCGAGCCGTACTGCTTGCGGAGGCCGCGGATGCGCAGCAGTGGCCGGCTCATCGGCCCGCCCCCGCCCAGGTGCGCTCCGCGGCCCGCCGCTGGAGCCGGTCGGCGAAGCGGGTCAGCGGGATGGTCACCGCGATGAACAAGAGAGCCGCTCCCAGGTAGGGGGTGTAGTTGAAGTCGTAGTCGGCCTTGATCTGCGCGGCGCGCAGCGCCTCCAGCGGGCCGAGGACGGCGACCAGCGCGGTGTCCTTCTGCAGCGCGATGAAGTCGTTGAGCAGCGGCGGAACGACGTTGCGCACCGCCTGCGGCAGCACCACGTGCCGCAGCGTCTGGCGCTGGTTGAGCCCCAGGGCCCGGGCGGCGTTGCGCTGCGCGGGGTGCACCGAGTTCAGCCCCGCCCGGAACACCTCGCCGACGTAGGCGGCGTAGGAGAGGACCAGGGCGATCACGCCGAGCACCCAGGGCTGGGAGGGGGTGCCCTGCAACTGCAGGGCCGGCAGGCCGAAGCCGACGAGGAAGACGAGCAGCAGGGTCGGCACCCCGCGGAAGACGTCCACGTAGACGGTCGCGGCGAGCCGCAGCGGCTGCAGGCCCGGCGCGCGGGTCACCCGCACCAGGGCGATCAGCAGTCCCAGGACGAGGATCAGCACCTCGGCGACGAGGAACATCTGGATGTTGAGCCAGAAGCCCTTGAGGAGTTCGGGGAACGCGGCCCGCAGCTCGGCGCCGTCCAGGAACAGGCTGTGGACCCGCTCCCAGCCCGGCGAGGCGACCGCCCCCGCGCCCAGTGCCACCAGGGCCAGGACGGTGCACAGGGCGGAGATCCAGGTGTGGCGGCGCCGGCGGGAGCGGCGGAAGCGCCGCCGCTCCAGCTCGTGCTCGCTGGGCCGGTGGGTGTCGTCGTCCGGTGCCGGCGACACGGCGGTTTTCGTGAGTTCCACGGTCGGGCCCGTTACTGCTTCAGCTCGGGGACGTTCGCCGACGCGGACAGCCACTGCTTGGTCAGCCTGGCGATGGTCCCGTCGGCCTTGAGGGCGCTCAGGGCCTTGTCCACGCAGGAGGTGTAGCCGCTGTTCTTCGGCAGGAGCAGGCCGAACTCCTCGGGGGTGCCGCCCGCGTAGCCGAACTGGCCCACGATCTTCCCGTTGTCCAGCTCCGCTCCCGCCAGGTAGAACACGGTGGGCAGGTCGGTGACGATCGCGTCGATCTGTCCGTTCGTCAGCGCGGTGACCTCGTCCTTGGTGGTGTTGAAGACGCTCGGCTTCTGCGAGGGCTTGAGCTGGTCGAGCACGGCCTGGTAGCTGGTCGTGGCGACCTGAACGCCGATCTTGGCGTCCTTGAAGGCGCTCAGGGACGTGGCGTCGGCGAACTTCGAGTCCTTCAGCGTCAGGACGGCCTGGCTGGCCGTGTAGTAGCTGCCGGAGAAGTCGACGGCCTTGGCGCGCTGCGGGGTGATGGAGATCTGGTTGATGTCGAAGTCGTAGGACTTCGCGCCGGGGGCGTAGGAGTGTGCGAAGGGCTCGACGACCCACTTCACCTGGTCCTTCGCGAAGCCCAGCTTGCCGGCCACCGCATAGGCCACCGCGCTCTCGAAGCCCTTGCCGTTGGACGGGGTGTTGCTGTCGAACCACGGCTCGTAGGCGGGGGAATCCGTCGCGACGGTCAGCTGGCCGGGCTTGTGGAGGCTCGGGCTGCCGGTCGTGCAGTCGGCGGCCTTGGCGGAACCGGCCGCGCCGGGGGTGGTGCTCTGGGGCTGGGGCGCGCAGCCGGCCGCCGCCAGGACGACGGCGGTGGCGGCGGCGGAGGCCGCGACGGCTATCCGGGTACGGGACATCGGGGGTCCTTCGGGAGAGGTCCGGGAAAAGAGAGGTGAGATAGAGATATCAGCTGGTGAGATCGAACACCTGGTCGCCCTGGTGCAGACCGAACACGTCGGCCGCGGAACCGCCGCGGATCACCAGTTCGGCGAAGCCGACACCGGAGCTTCCGACCGTGATTCCGGGCTCGCCGTAGGGGACGTCGGGGAGCCGGTCGTAACATCGCACCTCGACGTCGCGGCCCTCGTGCCGGTTGTGCACGAGCAGGCCCTTCTCGCCGTCGTAGCCGGGAAGTTCGACGGCCGGCAGGTCCAGCTTGCAGTTGCCGAAGTTGTCCACGACCGCGACCCGCACCTCGCGCGCGACGGGCGGCTGAACCGCCTGCGGCCGCGCGGGAACCTCGCGGCCGTCCGCGAGCCAGCGGGCGAGCAGGGGCACGTACCACAGGCTGCGGAACTGGGTCCGCACCATCTCCTCGACCTCGGCGGGCGCCAGCTCGGCCCATCCGGCGGCAGCGGCCTCCAGCACCTCGCGGACGTCGGTGACGTGAACCTCGGTGACGCCCAGGTAGGCCGCCAGCGGGGCGAGGACCCGGTGGTTCAGCGTGCTGATGACCAGGTGCTCCCCGTGCCGGAACCAGCAGAACGGCACGCCGTTGGGCCAGTGCCCGTCCCTCGGGGCGATGTTGACCAGGACCACCACGGGCTGCGTCGGCCCGCCGATCAGGTCCGTGGAGCGCAGCAGGTCGAGCAGGGTGAGGGCGGCTGCGCCCTCCGGGTCCGGCCCCGTCAGCGGCAGGACGGTCGGCGTGGCGCCGAAGAGGGTGGCGATACGGGTGGACTGCCGGGCCAGGGCGTTGGCATCGGCACAGTCGGTGAGGGAGACGACCGGTGGACGGGTCATGGCGGGTTCTTCGCCTTCTGTCGAACTGGGGGAAAGAAATCGGGGGAAACGAAAAACGGACCCTCCGTTTCCGGAGGGTCCGTCGCAATCCTGTGCGCGCACGGCTTCGCTAGCGAAGCGCCTCCGAAGTTCGGGGCATCATTCGCATCATGGCGAGGGTGGTGGTGCGCTGCATGGGCGGGACCCTAGCACCGACCGGAAGCACCGCGACCACCTGTCCACGGAGTGAACATCCGGGTCGGCCCGGGGGCCGGGTGATCCGGCCCCCGGAGTGAGCGCGGAGCGCGCGGTGCGGGCCTCGGGGCCGCTCTGCCCCCGGACTTCCGTGCTCTGGCGGAGGCCTACCCGGTCCTGGTCGTCGACGACTTCCTGACGGTGTCCGTCCCCCGGCCCGGCGCCGAGGCGTTGTGGGCGGCCGAGGCCAGGGACGACGAGGTCCTCCAGGACCTGTTCGAGAGGGGCGACACCGAGGACCACGTCCCCTTCCCGCAGCCGGGCGGCCTGATCTCCCGGGCGTCGTCCTCCTCCGGGGACACCTTCTCCTGGAGGACGAGCCCGGCCGATCCTGACGCGTGGCCGGCCGTCGTGCGCGGGGACAACGGCGACTGGCCGGAGTTCCCGGTCGGCGCCGTCGCGTTCCTGGCCGGCGTGTACGGCCGCACGATCGACGTGGGCGGCGTGCCCGGGGACTTCCCCGGCCACGACCCGCGGGTGCTGGGCCTGGGTGACAGCACCGGCTGATCGACGACCGGTCCGCACGCGCACGTGAACGACGATCGCCCCCGGGGTCTCCCGGGGGCGATCGTCGTGGGGATCGGTCCCCGCGGCGGTTCTTCGGGGCGGTTCCTCGGGGCTGTGGGGGGCGTCAGGGGCTCGTCGTCGACACCGCGTACACCCGGGGGAAGGCCGGGTCGGTGAGGTCGACGGTGATGTCGGTCCGCGGACGCGGTTCCTCACGGGTGACGACGGCGCCCGCCCAGCTCACGCCGGGGGTGAAGGTCCAGCCGGCGATGTCGGCGTCGCGCTCCCCGACGGTGACCCGGCCCGGGGCGAGCGCGGAGCGGGAGGTCCCGGACTCGGCGAGGAAGGCGTCGAGGCCGCCGGCGGTCGTCGTGAACTGGACGTACAGCCGGCTGGTCTTCCAGTTGCTGGTCTCGTAGTAGGCGACGTCCCAGGCCCCGGAGGGGATCGGGATCTCGAAGACCCGGCGCTTCATCAGCGAGGGCCAGTTGTCCTGGAGGCCGGCCGGCGAGGACTCGCGCTCCTTGTCGCGGCCGCTGGCACGGCTCTGTTCCGCGGAGACGACGAGGTAGCCGGCCGGGATGCCGACCAGGAGCACGATGATGACGGCCGTCAGCCAGCGGCGGCGGATCATGTGCCCCCGGTCCTCGGGCAGCTTGTCCTGCGGAGGGCGGGTCAGGGTGGCCTGCTGGGGCAGGGTGGTCTGCTGGGGCGGGGTCATGAAGAGGGGTCCTCGGGGGTGCGTGCGGTCCGGCCCGAGGTCCCGTTGCGCAGGGCCTGGGCGTAGCGCTCGTACCGTTCGTACCGCTCGACGCGGCGCCGGTTGGCGCGGCGGAAGCGGCGGGCGACGAGCCGGGCGAGGTCGGCGGCGCCGACCATCCCGGCCTCGGGGCCGAGCTGGGCGCGGGTGATGCGGGCCTCGGGGCGGTAGCCGCGGCCGGTGAGGTGGCGGCGGAAGGCGTCCCTCGCGGGGCCGATGAGCAGGTCGTCGGCGGCGGAGACGCCACCGCCGATGACGAAGCAGGAGGGGTCGAGGGCGGCGGCGAGGTTGGCGATGCCGACGCCGAGCCACTGGCCGATGTCCTGGAACAGCTCGACGCACATGGCGTCGCCCTCGCGGGCGAGCTCGGTGATGAGGGGGCCGGTGATCTCGGGGATGTTCCCCTTCACCCGCTCGATGATCTCGTACGCGACCGGGGAGTCGGCGGCGGCCAGTTCGCGGGCCTCGCGGACCAGCGCGTTCCCCGAGCTGTACTGCTCCCAGCAGCCCCGGTTGCCGCAGGGGCAGCGGTGGCCGCCCGGGACGACCTGCATGTGGCCGAACTCTCCGGCGACGCCGTACTTGCCCCGCTTGACCTGGCCGTCCTCCAGGATGGCCCCGCCGATGCCGGTGCCGAGGGTGATCATGACGAGGTGGTCCTCGCCGCGTCCGGCGCCGAAGCGCCATTCGGCCCAGGCGGCGGTGTTGGCGTCGTTGTCGACCATGACGGGGACGGCGAGGCGGCCCTGGAGGGCGTCGCGGAGGGGTTCGTTGCGCCAGGCGAGGTGCGGGGCGAAGAGGACCCGGGCCCGGTCTGCGTCGACCCAGCCGGCCGCGCCGATGCCGACGGCGTGCACGTCGTGCCGGTCGGAGAGGTCCAGGACCAGCTCGACGATGGTGTCCTCGACGACCTTGGGGCTCTTGGACTTGTCCGGGGTCTCCGTGCGGAGCTTCTCCAGGATGTTGCCGTCGGCGTCGACGACGCCGGCCATCACCTTCGTACCGCCGATGTCGATGCCGACGGTCGGCACCCGGGGCGCCGTCAGGTGGGAGCGCCGCTCCCGGCTCCCGACGGTGCGCAGCACGGTCCCGCGGGCGGCTCCCCGGTGGGCGAGGTCACGGTAGGTACTCATCGGCTCCGATTCTGCCAGGTGGGGTGTGAAGGGGCCGTCACGTCGGGGAACGGGCCGGTCACGCGCCGGTCGGCCGCTCCAGTTCGTGGCGCAGGTCCTCCAGCTCGCTGCCGCCCGCCATCTGCCGGGTCAACTCGTCCAGGGTGACGGAGTCCTTGGTGTGGCTCGCGGCCATGACGCCCCGCTTGAGGAGGACGAAACGGTCGCCGACGAGGTAGGCGTGGTGCGGGTTGTGGGTGATGAGAACCACTCCGAGGCCCTCGTCGCGGGCGGCCGCCACGTACTTCAGGACGACCCCGGACTGCTTGACGCCGAGCGCGGCGGTGGGCTCGTCGAGGACGAGGACCTTGGCGCCGAAGTGGACCGCGCGGGCGATGGCCACGCACTGGCGCTCACCGCCGGAGAGGGTGCCGATGGGCTGGTCGACGTCGCGGAGGTCGATGCCCATGCGGAGCAGCGCCTCGCGGGTCGTGGTGCGCATCAGCTCGACGTCGAGCCGCTTGAGGGGGCCCTTGCCCTTCGTGGGTTCGGAGCCGAGGAAGAAGTTCCGCCAGACCGGCATGAGGGGGACGACGGCGAGGTCCTGGTAGACGGTGGCGATGCCCCGGTCGAGGGCGTCGCGCGGGTTGGCGAGGGTGACCTCCTCGCCCTCGATGCGGAAGGTCCCGGCGTCGTGCCGGTGGAGACCGGCGACGATCTTGATGAGGGTGGACTTGCCGGCGCCGTTGTCGCCGAGGACGCAGGAGATCTCGCCCGCGTTCACTTCCAGGGAGACGCCTTCGAGGGCGCGGATGTTGCCGTAGTACTTGCTGACGTCGGCCAGCTCCACGAGCGGAGTGGTCATTTCGTGGCCTCCACGCGCTTGCGGATCCAGGCGTTCAGCAGGGTCGCCAGGAGCAGCATCGCTCCCAGGAAGAACTTGAACCAGTCGGGGTTCCACTCGGCGTACACGATGCCCTTGCTGGTCATGCCGAAGATGAGGGCGCCGACCGCCGAGCCGATGGCCGAACCGTATCCGCCGGTGATCAGGCAGCCGCCGATGACGGCCGCGATGATGTAGATCAGCTCGTTCCCGACGCCTTCGCCCGACTGGACGACGTCGAAGGAGAAGAGCAGGTGCTGGCCGGAGATCCAGGCGCAGAAGGCGACGCCCATGTAGAGGCCGATCTTCGTGCGGTGGACGGGGACGCCGACCGCGCGGGCCGCGTCGGCGCCGCCGCCGACGGCGAAGATCCAGTTGCCGAAGCGGGTGCGGAGCAGGATCCAGGTGGCGAGCGCGACGAGGCCGAGCCACCACAGGATGGTGACCTTGAACTCGACGCCGCCGATCGTCGCCTCCGAGGCGAAGAGCTTCCGCGCGGAGGGGAAGCCCTCCATGTCGGCGATGCTCTTGGTGGAGACGGTGCCGCTGATCAGCTTGGTGAGGCCCAGGTTCAGGCCGGTCAGCATGAGGAAGGTGCCGAGCGTGATGATGAAGCTGGGGAGCTTGGTGCGGGTCAGCATGAAGCCGTTGAAGGCGCCGATCGCCAGGGTGACGAGCAGCGAGACGCCGACGCCGACCCAGACGTTCGCCGTCATCTGGTAGCTGAACATCGAGGAGACCAGCGCGGAGCTGGTGACCAGGACACCGGCGGAGAGGTCGAACTCGCCGCCGATCATCAGCAGGGCGACCGGGACGGCCATGATGCCGAGGGTGGAGGCCGCGTAGAGGACCGTGCCGAGGCTGGAGGGGTTGAGGAAGCTGTCGGCGGCCACCGCGAAGAAGGCGAAGACGGCGATCGCGCCGACGACCGAGCCGAGCTCGGGGCGGGCGAGCAGCTTCTTCAGGGGGGTGGTGCGCAGCAGTCGTTCGTCGACGTGGTCGACGCCGTCCGACGGCGGGGCGGTGGAGCTCATCGGGTGCCCCGATCCGCGTACTGCTTCAGCGCGGCGGCCTGGTCCTTGGTGATGATCTGGGGGCCGGTCAGGACCGGCTTGCCGCCGCCGAGGACGTCGGCGTTGTAGCGGTACAGCCAGAGCAGGTCGACGGCCTCGTAGCCCTGGAGGTAGGGCTGCTGGTCGACGGCGAAGCCGAGGGTGCCGGCCTCCAGGGCGGTCGCGACCTTGGCGTTGAGGTCGAAGGTGTCGACCTCGGCCTTGCTGCCGGCGCCCTTCACGGCCTGGACGGCGGTGTCGGCGAAGGGGGCGCCGAGGGTGACGACGGCGTCGATGTCCTTGTCGGACTGGAGCTTGGCCTCGACGGAGGCCTTGACGTCGGGCATGTTGGTGCCGTCGACGTACAGGTTCACCAACTCGCCGCCGAAGGTCTTCTTCACTCCGGCGCAGCGCTGCTCGTGGCCGACGTTGCCCTGCTCGTGCAGGACGCAGAGGGCCTTCTTCTTGCCGCGCTTGTCGAGTTCCTCGCCGACGGCCTCGCCGGCGACGGTCTCGTCCTGGCCGATGTGGGTGAGCGCGCCGTAGGCCTTGGACTGCTCGGCGCCCGAGTTCACGGTGATCACCGGGATGCCGGCCTTGACGGCCTTCTCGACGGCGGCCTTCACGGCGTCGGGCTTGGCGAGGGTGACGATCAGTCCGTCGACGCCCTTGGCGACGTACGAGTCGATCAGCTGCGCCTGTTCCTTGCCCTCGTCGTTGTGGGCGTAGAGGAAGTTGATGTTGTCCTTGACGGCGGCCTGCTTGGCGCCGTTCTGGACGATGTCCCAGAAGGTGTCGCCGTCGCCCGAGTGGGTCACCATCGCGAAGGTCCAGCGGGGGGTGTCGACGGCCGCCCTGCCCTGGGCCGCGGCGGCCTTGCGGGCGTCCTCCGCGCGCTTTCCGCCGGTGCTGCTGCACCCGGCGAGCGCCGCGGTGAGTGCGAGGGCGAGGACGGCGCCGACTGCGGCGCGTACCCCTCCTGTCCGAAGCCTGGTCACGAGGCCGTGCCCTCCTTTGTGTCCTTCTGCGTGCATTGCAGTATCGGTCATGCGGGTCGTGGCGCCGGTGAGGGGTCCCCCCGAGTGGCTACGGACGGGCCATCAGCTGGAACTCGAAGGAGTAGCGGGTGGCCCGGTACAGGTGGGAGCCGTACTCGACGGCGCGTCCGGTGTCGTCGAAGGTGACGCGCTCCATGGTGAGCAGCGGCGCGCCCTCCGGTTCGTCGAGGAGCGCGGCCTCCTCGGCGGTCGCGGCGCGGGCGCCGACGGCCTGGCGGGCGCTGTGCAGGGTGAGCGCGGCGGAGCGGAGCAGGCGGTAGAGGCCGGTGGTCTCCAGGCGTGCGGTGTCGGGGTCGACGAGACCCGCGGGCAGGTGGTTGCGCAGGTACGCCATCGGCTCGCCGTGCGCGGTGCGGAGCCGTTCGAGGTAGTGGACCTCGGTGCCCTCGGGCACGCCGAGGGCGGCCGCGACCGGTCCCGCGGCGGGTTCGAGCCGGTTGACCAGGACCCGGGTGGCGGGGCGCTGTCCGGCGGCGGCGAGGTCGTCGTAGAGGCTGCTGAGCTCCATCGGGCGGCGGACCCTGCCGTGCAGGACCTGGGTGCCGACGCCGCGGCGGCGGACCAGGAGGCCCTTGTCGACGAGGGACTGGATGGCCTGGCGGACGGTGGGCCGGGAGAGGCCGAGGCGGGTGGCGAGGTCGATCTCGTTGCCGAGGAGGGTGCCCGGGGCGAGCGTCCCGTTCTCCACGGCGCTCTCCAGCTGCTGGGCGAGCTGGAAGTAGAGCGGGACCGGGCTGGTGCGGTCCACGGAGAGCGGGGGGAGGGAGGAGCCGGACTGCTTGGACACGGGGCGAGCGTAGCCCGGGGCCGCTGAGGACCGGAAGCTGATGACGGGAAGTCGTGACGTCCGGTTGTCCGGACAAATCCTTGACAGTCGGGCCGCCCGCCTCCACGGTGGGGCCATGCGCATCGGACTGATCGGTACGGGACGGATCGGGAGTTTCCACGCGGGGGTGCTGGCCCGGCACCCGGAGGTCGAGTCGCTGGTCCTGGCGGACGCGGACGCCGTCCGGGCGGCCGGGGTGGCGGGGGCGCTGGGGGCGGAGGCGGCGCCGGACGTGGACGCGCTGCTCGGGCACGCCCTGGACGCCGTGGTGATCGCCTCGGCGACGGCCGCGCACGCGGAGCTGATCGCCCGCGCCGCCCGGGCGGGCCTGCCGGCCTTCTGCGAGAAGCCGATCGCCCTGGACGTGCCGGGGACGCTGAGGGCGCTCGACGCGGTGACGGAGGCGGGCACGGTGCTCCAGCTGGGCTTCATGCGCCGTTTCGACGCGGGGTACCGGGCGGCGCGCGAGGCCGTGCGGTCGGGGCGGCTCGGCCGGCTGCACACCGTGCGGGCGGTCACCTCCGACCCGGAGCCGCCGCCCGCCGCGTACCTGCCGCTCTCCGGGGGTCTCTTCCGCGACTGTCTCGTGCACGACTTCGACGTCGTCCGCTGGGTGACCGGGCGGGAGGTCGTCGAGGTGTACGCGACGGGCTCGGACGCCGGGCCCGCGATGTTCCGGGAGGCGGGCGACGTGGACACGGCCGCGGCCGTGCTCACCCTGGACGACGGCACGCTGGTGACGGCGACCGCGACCCGCTGCAACGGCGCCGGGTACGACGTCCGCATGGAGCTGGCGGGCGAGCGGGACCAGATCGTGGTGGGCCTGGACGACCGGACCCCGCTCACCTCGGCGGAGCCGCAGGGCCCGCCCGCCCCGGACAAGCCCTGGCCCGGCTTCCTGGAGCGGTTCGCCCCCGCGTACGAGGCGGAGCTGGACGCCTTCGTACGGCTGGTGCGCGGCGAGGCGCCCAACCCCTGCGACGGCCGGGAGGCCCTGGCGGCGCTCCGGATCGCCGAGGCGTGCGAGCGCTCACGGCGGGAGCGGGTGCCGGTCCGGCTCACCGGGGCGGGGTGAGCCGGTCGGGAACGGCGAGGCCGGTCCGGCTCATGGGGGCGGGTGAGCCGGTCGAAGCGACGGGGCCGGTCCGTCTCACCAGGGCGGGTGAGCCGGTCGGGGCGACGGGGCCGGGTCAGCCGGCTGACAACACCGTGCCCTGGGCCACCGCGCACAGCGTCTCGGCGCCCTGCTCGTCGACGGTCGACAGGTCGCAGCGCACCACCGCCTGCCGCCGCCCGGCGTGGACCACCTCCGCCCGGGCGCGCAGCACGCCGCCGGTCGCGGGCCGGACGTACTGGATGGAGAACCCGGCCGTCAGCACGGCCGGGCCGAGCTCGGCGCCCGCGGCGAAGGTGATCGCGTTGTCCGCCGCGTACGAGAGCACCCCGCCGTGCAGGAAGCCGTTCTGCTGTCTCAGCTCGTCGCGGCGGTCCAGCTCCAGAACCGCCCGGCCCGCGCCGAATTCGGTGAGGCGGGCGCCGACGAGCCGGCTGAACGGCTGCGCGTCGAGGACCTTCTGGGCGAGGTCGAGGTCGAGGGCGGGGGTCTGATCGCTCAAGGGTTCACCACCGGACGGGGAGATGACGGGTCCCGCGCATGAGCATGCCGGGCAGCCAGTCCAACGTGTTCGGGTCCGCGTCGAGTTCCAGCCGGGGGAAGCGGTCCAGGAGCGTCCGGAGGGCGATCCTGCCCTCCAGCCGGGCGAGCGGCGCGCCCAGGCAGTAGTGGATGCCGTGACCGAAGGCGAGGTGGCCCCGGGTGTCGCGGCGGATGTCGAAGCGGTCGGGTTCGGGGAAGCGGGCCGGGTCCCGGTCGAGCGCGCCGATCCCCACCAGGACGCTCTGCCCCGCCGGGATGACGGTGTCGCCGATGGCGACGGGCTCCCGGGTGAAGCGGAAGGTGCCGGTCTCCACCGGTCCGTCGTACCGCAGGGACTCCTCGATCGCCCCGTCGAGGAGGTCCGGGTCGGCGCGCAGGGCGGCGAGCTGCTCGGGGTGGGTGAGCAGGTTGCGCACGGTGTTGGAGATCAGGTTGACGGTGGTCTCGTGGCCGGCGATGAGCAACAGATACGCCATGGCGCGGAGTTCGGGCCCGGAGAGCCGGTCGCCGTCCTCGGCGCGGGCGGCGATCAGACCGGAGAGCAGGTCGTCGGCGGGCCCTGCGGCCCGCTTGTCCTCGATGAGCCCGTCGAGATAGCCGCCGAAGCCCTCCAGGGCGTCGAGGATGCCCCGCTCGCCGGTCGGGGTGACGAGCTCGTTCGACCAGCCGCGGAAGGTCGCGCGGTCCTCGGCGGGGACGCCGAGGAGCTCGCAGATGACGGTGATCGGCAGCGGGAAGGCGTAGGCGTCGACGAGGTCGGCGCGGCCGGCCGGCTCCATGGCGTCGGCGAGTTCGTGGGTGAGCCGCTCGATGCGGGGGCGCAGGCCCTCGACCCGGCGGCCGGTGAACTCCGCCGTGACCAGGCGGCGCAGCCGGGTGTGGTCGGGGGCGTCCGCCGCGAGGAGGTGGACGCCGATGACGTCCTCCTCCGGGGGGCGGACGCCGATGACGGACGGGGACTTGGCGAGCCGGGGATCGGCGAGCGCCGCGCGTCCTTCCTCGTGGCCGACGATCAGCCAGAACTGGAAGCCGTCGGGCATCCGCACCTCGTGGACGGGCCCTGCTTCACGGAGCTTCGCGTAGTAGGGGTACGGGTTCGCGGTGAAGTCCGCGCCGTACTCCCCCAGTTCGATGACGGACATCGGGGAAGACTATCCGACTAGTCTCCGCCCGCCTCGTCCAGCAGGCCCGCGTCATGGACCAGGAGCGCGATCTGGACGCGGTTGTTGAGGCCGAGCTTGGCGAGGATCCGGGAGACGTGGGTCTTGACCGTGGGGACGCTCATGTACAGCTCGGCGGCGATCTCGGCGTTCGACCGGCCGCGCCCGACGGCGACGGCCACCTCCCTCTCGCGGTCGCCGAGTTCGGCGAGGCGTCCGGCGGCCGTGGCGCGCCGCGGCGACCGTTCCGGCCGCTCCACGACGTGGGTCATGAGCTGGCGGGTGACGGCCGGGGAGAGGACGGGGTCGCCCGCGGCGACCCGGCGGACGGCGGCGACGATCTCCGCGGGCGGGGTGTCCTTGAGGACGAAACCGGCGGCACCGGCCCGCAGGGCGCGCAGCACCTGCTCGTCGGCGTGGAAGGTGGTGAGGACGACGACCTCGGGGGCGCCGGGGCGGGCGCGGAGCCGTTCGGTGGCGGTGAGGCCGTCCACGTGGGGCATGCGGATGTCCATGAGGACGACGTCCGGGGCGTGCCGGGCGACGAGTTCGGGGACGTCGCGGCCGTCGGCGCCCTCGCCGACGATCTCGAGGTCGTCGGCGCCGCCGAGCATGAGGGAGAGGCCCGCGCGGACCAGGGGGTCGTCGTCGACGACGATCAGCCGGATGGTCATGGGGGCCACGGTAGCCGCGTGTACGGCGGGATCGGTCGGAAGGTCACGCCGGCCACGGCAGCCGCACGTACGACGGGATCGGTCGGAAGGTCACGCCGGCCACGGCAGCCAGGCGTGCAGGGCGAAACCGCCGTCGGGGGCCGGGCCGTGCTCCAGCCGGCCGCCGGCGAGGGTGGCCCGTTCGGTGAGGCCGATGAGGCCCTGCCCGGAGCCGGGGACGTGGGGCACCGGACCCGCGGGGGCCGGGTTGTGGATGTCGACGGTGAGGCCTTCGCCGGGCCGGCCGCGCACGGTGACGGTGACGGTGGTGCCAGGGGCGTGCTTGCGGGCGTTGGTGAGGGCCTCCTGCGCGATGCGGTAGACGGTGCGGCCGGTGGCGGCGGGCACGGCGGCCGGGTCGTCGACGGTGCTGTCGAGGACGACCTTCGCACCGGCCTCGCGGGACTCGTCGACCAGCGCGCCGAGGGTGGCGAGGGTGGGCTGGGGCCGGTCGCCGTCGCCGTTCTCGCCGGGGGCTCGTAGGACGCCGATGATCTCGCGGAGGTCCTGGAGGGCTTCGTGGGCGCTGTCGCGGATGACTCCGGCCGCGCGGGCGATCTGCTCGGGCGGGGCATCCGGCCGGAACTCCAGGGCTCCGGCGTGCACGCTCAGCAGGGTGAGCCGGTGGGCGAGCACGTCGTGCATCTCCCGGGCGATGGCCTCGCGGGCGAGCCGCTGGGCCTGGGCGGCGCGCAGTTCGGCCTCGGCCTCGGCGCGGCGGGCCCGCTCCCTGAGGGCTTCGACGAGCTGGCGCCGGGAGCGGACGAGCATGCCCCAGGCGGTGACGAGGAGGATGAGGACGAAGCCGAGGGCGACGGAGAGACCGGCGTTGGTGGTGGGGTCGGGGCGGACGAAGACCTGGGCGGCGGAGGTGGCGACGGCGAGCGCGCCGATCCAGGCGATCTCGCGGAACGGACGGCGTACGGCGACGCTGAACAGGCTCGCGAGGAGGGCTCCGGCGGCGACCGGGGCCACGACGTTCGCCAGGGAGAGGGCGACGGCGAGCCCGACGGGCCACCGGCGGCGCAGCCAGAGGGCGCAGCAGGCGACGGCGCCGGCCAGTTGGTCGACGAGGGTGACGGTCTCGCTGGTGTACTGCGCGCTGGTGTCGGCGGCGAGGAGGCCGACGAACGCGGCGAGGAGGAACAGGGTGGTGTCCACGATCCAGTCGCGGAGGGTACGGCGGGGCCTGGCCGCTCCGGTCCCGCCCGGTTCGGCCAGGTGGGAGGGGAGCAGCCAACGCTGCCGGTCCGTACGGGTCATGTCCGCAAATGTACGCAGGCCGGGCGTGCGCAGGCGGTCGTACAGGCCGTCGGGCTACCGGAGTCGCGGAGATCGATACTTTGGTATCGATCTCCGTGGACGAGCGGCGGACGCGGCCGGCCGGCCGTCCCCTCCATGATCGGGTCATGAAGAAGTTTCTTGAGGGTCTCGGGGTGCTGCTGTTCCTGGCCGGTGTCGCCGGAGTGATCCGCGAGCTGACCGGCGGCTGGTTCCACTTCATGGGGCTGACCCGGTTCCTCACGGAGAACGTGTGGTTCCTGGAGGACCGGGAGCTGTTCGCGAACATCGTCGTCGCGGTCCTCGGGCTGGTCCTCGCGATCGCGGGGAGCCGAACAGCCGAGGACTGAGCCCCGGCGGGGTCAGGCGCTCGCCCGGTCGAGGCGAGTGACCTCGGCGAGGTGTTCGGCCATGCGGTGGGACACGGAGCCGCTGGTGTAGAGGACGGAGCCGATGACGGCCACGGGCACGGACGCGCCGAGGACGGCGAGGAGTTCGGGCCAGTCGCGCTCGTTGACGCAGCCGCTGTCGCTGTCGTGGAGGTTCTCGCTGGTGAACCGGGATGTGCAGTCGTGGTCGGACTCACCGGTCTCGTAGGGCGTGAAGAGGAGCACCGCGAGCCAGATCCACAGGAGCACGGCGAGGGCGAGGAGTCCGAGGCCCCAGCCCTGGGTGCGTCGGGCACGGGCGCGGAACGCATTGTCGTACACGAGTGAACGCATGGTCGAAGAACCTACCCGGCTTCCCCGTCGGCCGTGCGGCGGCCCCAACTCGTGCCCGCGAGAACGAGGATCGCGCCCGCGAGGCCGAGGGCGCCGGGGCGGTCGCCGGCGAGGGCGATGCCCGCGGCGGCGGCCCAGAGCGGTTCCGTGCCGAGGAGGAGGCTGACCCGGGAGGGCGAGGTGCGGCGGACGGCCCACATCTGCACGAAGAAGGCGAAGAGCGTGCAGAAGACGGAGAGGAAGAGGAGCCCGGCCCACTCGCGCGGGCCGAAGTCGAGGGCGACGGCCCAGGGGGAGGCGCCGGTGCCGGGGAGGGTGGCGATGACGGCGAACACGGCGACGGCGGAGCCGAGCTGGACGGTGGTGAGGGAGAGCGAGTCGGCGGACCGGACCGCCTTGATCCGGGACATGGCCAGGACGTGGACGGTGCGGGCGAGGGCGGCGAGCAGCATGAGCAGGTCGCCGAGGGAGGGGGTGGTGAACCCTCCGCCCTGGGTCAGCAGGACGACACCGGTGACGGAGAGCGCGGCGGCGGCGAGGAAGGCGCGGGGAGGGAGGGTGCGGGTGACGGCGGCCTCGGCGAGCGGGGTGAAGATCATGGTGAGGCTGATGATCAGGCCTGCGTTGGTGGCGGAGGTGTGGACGACGCCGTACGTCTCCAGGAGGAAGATCCCGCCGAGGATCAGTCCGAGGGTCGCGGCGCCGCGCCACTGGGCGGCGCTCAGGGCCCGGAGCCTGCTCCACCCGGCGGCGACGAGGACGGGCACCACCACGGCGAACCGCAGCACGAGGACCGCGATGACGGTGTGGCCGGTGGTGATGCCCTTGGCCGCGAGATAGCTGGTGCCCCAGACGAGGGCGACGAGCAGGACGGGCAGGTCGGTGAGCCAGGCGCGGCGCGGGGCGCCAAGGGACACGGGGGCGGCGATCGACGAGGCTGACATCGCGGGCCGGTTCTCCAACGGTCGGGGCGGGGTGGAGACTTCGACGGCTCGCACTCGGAGCGATCACCGTACCGGGACCGGCCCGTGGTGGCTACACCTTTCCTGCCGCCCGGAACGGTGTCCGGCTCCGGATCAGTAGCTGCCGTACGTGGGGCGGCCGGCCAGCTCGTACGTGTGGAGGGCGACGCCCGCACCGGTGGTGCGCGCGTCGGTGAGGCGGAAGGCGGTGGGGCGGACCCCGTCGGTGAAGAGGCGGCGGCCGGTGCCCAGGACCACGGGGAAGACGTGCAGGTGGAGGGTGTCGATGAGGTCGTGGTCGAGGAGGGTCCGGGCGAGTCCCGCGCTGCCGTGCATCTGGATCTCCCCGTCGAGGCGCTCCTTGAGGGCGGCGACCTCCTTGACGACGTCGCCGTGGAGCAGGGTGGTGTTCTGCCAGTCGGCGGAGGTGAGGGTGGTGGTGGCGACGTACTTGGGGAGGGCGTTGAGCTTGGAGGCGACGGGGTCGGTGGGGTCGGTGTGCCGGGGCCAGTAGCCCGCGAAGATGTCGTAGGTGCGGCGGCCGAGGAGGAAGGCGGTCGGGCGGGCGAAGATCTCGGTGATGCGCTGCCCGAAGTCCTCGTCGCCGAAGGGCACGGACCAGCCGCCGTGCCCGAAGCCCTCACTGGGGTCCTCCTCGGGGCCGCCGGGGGCCTGGACGACGCCGTCGAGGGTGAGGAACTGGGTGAGGCTGAGGGTGGCCATGGCGGGTGCCCTT
Source organism: Streptomyces sp. NPDC053513 (assembly GCF_044544765.1). Lineage (NCBI taxonomy): Bacteria > Bacillati > Actinomycetota > Actinomycetes > Kitasatosporales > Streptomycetaceae > Streptomyces > Streptomyces sp. NPDC053513. The sequence continues at coordinate 93,832 of NZ_JBITXP010000014.1, read as the reverse complement.
TCTGTTCTCCGGACCATCGTGTCTCACCCCTTCCGACTCCACCGCCCGGCGGAAGTCATCGGCGGAGGGGGCGGTGTCTCGGCGGCCTGGTCGGGGGCCGACCGGCGACCGGGTCGGCGCCCCGGCGGCCGGGTCCGCGTCTCGCCGGCCGCCGGCCGGGTCGGCGTCCGATTCCCGCCAGCGTCCTGACGCCCCGCCGACTTTCATTGAACCCGCAACCAGTTAGCACTTCTCACGGAGGTTTCGGGATGTCCACGATGAACGGCACGGCGGTCCTGGTGACGGGCGGCAGCCGGGGGATCGGTGCGGCGACGGCGGTGCGGCTGGCCCGGGAGGGCGCCGACGTGGCCTTCACCTACGTCCGGGACGAGGCACGGGCCAAGGAGGTCGCCGGGCGGATCGAGGCGGCCGGCCGCAAGGCGCTGCCCCTGCGGGCCGACGCGGCCGACGCCGGGGACGCGGCGGGCGCGGTGGAGTGGGCGGCGGACGCCCTCGGCCGCCTCGACGTCCTGGTGAACAACGTCGGCGCCGGCGTCCTCGGCCCGCTGGAGTCACTCTCCCTCGCGGACGTGGACCGGGTCCTGGCGGTGAACGTCCGGGCGGCCTTCCTCGCCTCGCAGGCGGCGGCCGCGCGGTTGCCCGAGGGAGGCAGGATCGTCACGATCGGCACCTGCATGACCCAGCGGGTGCCGGGCCCCGGCGGCAGCCTCTACACGATGAGCAAGGCCGCGCTGATCGGCCTGACGAAGGCGCTCGCCCGGGAGCTGGGCGGGCGCGGCATCACGGCGAACATCGTCCACCCCGGCCCCGTCGACACCGACATGAACCCGGCGGACGGGCCGTACGCGGAGGGGCAGGCGGCCATGACGGCGCTCGGCCGCTTCGGCACCCCGGACGAGGTGGCGGCGATGGTCGCCTTCCTGGCGGGGCCCGGCGGGCGGTACGTGACGGGCGCCGAGTTCTCGGTGGACGGCGGGCACGCCGCCTAGGAAAGGGGGCGCGAGGGCGCACCGGTGCTGTCGGGTCGGTGCGCCCTCGCGGGCCGGGCGGGGTGTCGTACCCGCCCAGTTCGGGGGAGCCGGGCCGCGTGGACACGCCCGGCTCGGGGAGCCGGTGGCGTCAGCCGCCGAGCTCCTGGTGGCGGGCGGTCAGCCGCGCCGTACCGGCCTCCGTGAGGGAGCCGAAGAGGCGGAGGCGGGAGATGCCGCCGTCCGGGTAGATGTCGATCCGGACGCGGGAGCCGACGGCCGGGGTGTCGAGCACGAACCGGTGGTTGGTGTCGGGCTGGAGGCGGGTCCGGGGCAGGATCTCGGTCCACTCCTCCGAGCCCTCGGCCGCGACGGAGAGGGCGGCCCAGCCCGCGCTGTTGCCCTTGAGGTAGGCGGTGTCGATCTCGACGGCGCGGATCTCGGACTCGGCGACCAGGCCGTAGCGGATCCAGTCGTTGCCCTTGTCGCGGCGGCGGCGGGTCTCCCAGCCGTCGTCCATCTTGCGGGAGCGGCCCGGCTGGATGGTGTTGGTGGCCGGGGAGTAGAAGCGGTCCGAGGCGTCCTCGACCTGGCCGCCGTTCTCCAGGGCCGCGAGGTCGAAGGTGCCGAGGACGCCGAGCCACGCCGGGTCCGGGGCGACCTCGCCGTAGACGCGGAGGCGGGCGATGCCGCCGTCGGGGTGCTGGTTGACGCGCAGGTGGGTGAAGCGCTGCTCGACGTCGACGGCGAAGCCGTTGGCGGCGTGGCCGCCGACGGCGGTGCGCGGGACCAGCGTCGTCCACTTCACGTCGTCGGCGAGGAGCTCCTCGGGCGAGGGCGAGCCGGCCACGGAGGTGGCCTCGACGGAGACGGCCTGCGGGTAGTTGCCGCGGAAGTGGGCGGTGTCGACGACGATGCCGCGGACGACGCCGGGCGCGCCGAGGCGTACGAGGGCCCAGTCGTGGTCGTCCTCGGTGGGGTGCGGCTGCTGGGCCGAGACACCGCGGCGGCGGCGGGTCTCCCAGCCGTCCATGATCTTGCCCTTGTGGCCGAAGTGTTCGGGGTCGAACTCGGCGGCCTCGGGCTTGAGCAGGTTCTCGCGCTCGGCGAAGAACTCGTCGTTGGCCGCGATGACGCCCGCGCCCAGGCGCCGGTCCGCGAGGTCCGCGTACTGGGTGAAGGGGAAGTCGGCCGTCCGGTAGTCGGCGTACGGATCGCCGCCGCCGTAGGGGCTCGCGTCACCGGTGAAGCTGGGTATGGACGACACGTCAGTTGTTCCTTTCGAGGAGGCGGCCGGAGGGCTCGGTCAGGGTGCCGTGGTCGTTGATGCGTTCCCCGTGCAGCCAGGTGGACTTCACGACGCCGTGGAGGGTCTTGCCCGCGTAGGCGGTGATCCGGTTGCGGTGCTGGAGCTCGGCCGGGTCGACGGTGAAGACGGCGTCGGGGTCCAGGACGGCGAAGTCGGCGTCCCGGCCGGCCTCGATGGCACCCTTGCGCTCCAGCCCCGCCAGCCGGGCCGGGCCCGCCGACATCCAGCGCACCACGTCCTCCAGGGTGTGACCGCGGCGGCGGGCCTCGGTCCAGATCGCCGGCAGGCCCAGCTGCAGCGAGGAGATCCCGCCCCAGGCCGAGGCGAAGTCCGGCGTCTTCAGATCCGCGGTGGACGGCGAGTGGTCGGAGACGATGCAGTCGATCACCCCGTCCGCCAGCCCCTGCCACAGCGCGTCCTGGTTGGCGGCCTCGCGGATGGGCGGGCAGCACTTGAACTCCGTGGCCCCGTCCGGGATCTCCTCCGCGGTCAGGGTCAGGAAGTGCGGGCAGGACTCGACGGTGACCTTCACGCCCTCGGCCCTGGCCGCGGCGAGGGCCGCCAGCGCGTCCGAGGACGACAGGTGCAGCACGTGGACCCGGGCGTCGAGCCGGCGGGCCTGGTTGATCAGGTTCTCGATCGCGGTGTTCTCCGCGTCCCGGGGCCGGGAGGCGAGGAAGTCGGCGTACGCGCCGCCCGACCGCTGCGGCGCGGCGGCCAGGTGGTGCGGGTCCTCGGCGTGCACGATCATCAGGCCGCCGAAGCCGGAGATCTCCGCCAGCGAGGTGGCCAGCTGCTCCTGGTCGAGCTCGGGGAACTCCTCGACGCCGGAGGGCGACAGGAAGCACTTGAAGCCGAAGACGCCGGCGTCGTGCAGCGGGCGCAGGTCCTTGACGTTGTCGGGCAGGGCGCCGCCCCAGAAGCCGACGTCGATGTGGGCCTTGGCCCGGGCGACCTCCTGCTTGATCCGCAGGTTCTCCACGGTGGTGGTCGGGGGCAGCGAGTTGAGCGGCATGTCGAGCAGGGTGGTGATGCCGCCGGCCGCGGCCGCGCGGGTGGCGGTCCAAAAGCCCTCCCACTCGGTGCGGCCCGGGTCGTTGACGTGGACGTGGGTGTCGACCAGCCCGGGAAGGACGACGTCGTCGCCGACGTCCTCCAGCCGGGCGCCGGCGGGCACCTCGGCCTCGTACGGCAGCACGGCCGCGATCGTCCCTCCGGAGACGGCGATCGACGCCGGGCGCGTCCCCTCGGGGGTGATGACGCGTGTCGAGCGCAGGACCAGGTTGACGTCCACCCGTACCCCTTCTTCAAGCACTTCAACGGAATTTCAACGAACTGTTGAAAAGGAGTCTTCACTTCCGAGCGAGGGGTCGTCAAGGGCACACTTCCAGCATCGGGCGCCGGTGAACCCGACTTGGATCTTTCCACAAAGTGGAATCTAAATTTCGTACAGTAGAACGTAGCTCCGCACATGCGAGCCGGACCGGGACCGCCCCGGGCCGTCACCGACACCGGACAAACACCCCCTGACCGGCGCTGACGCCGGTACCGGGGCCGTGTGCCCCGGTCGACGGCCCGGTAGGCTGCTGCCTTGCCCGCCTGCCCCGAAAGGACCGTTGACGTGCCGACGTCCAGCGCCAGCACCACCGACGCCGCCAAACCCGCCGCGAGCGGGGGCGTCCAGTCCCTTGAGCGCGCCTTCGACCTCCTGGAGCGGATGGCCGACGCCGGGGGCGAGGTAGGGCTGAGCGAGCTCTCCGCCAGCAGCGGACTTCCGCTCCCCACCATCCACCGCCTGATGCGGACCCTCGTCGCCTGCGGTTACGTGCGCCAGCAGCCCAACCGCCGCTACGCCCTCGGCCCCCGGCTCATCCGGCTCGGCGAGTCCGCCTCCCGCCTCCTCGGCACCTGGGCCCGCCCCTACCTGGCGCGGCTCGTCGAGGAGACCGGCGAGACCGCGAACATGGCGCTGCTCGACGGCGACGAGATCGTGTACGTCGCGCAGGTGCCGTCCAAGCACTCCATGCGCATGTTCACCGAGGTCGGCCGGCGGGTCCTGCCGCACTCGACCGGCGTCGGCAAGGCGCTCCTGGCGCACACGCCGGCGGAGGAGGTGCGGGCGCTGCTCGCCCGCACCGGCATGCCCGCCGCGACCGAGAAGACCATCACCACGCCGGACGGCTTCCTCGACGCGCTCGTGGCGGTCCGCGAGACGGGCTACGCGGTCGACGACAACGAGCAGGAGATAGGAGTCCGCTGCCTCGCGGTCTCCGTCCCCGACTCCCCCACCGCGGCGGCCATCTCCATCTCGGGCCCGGCGGGCCGCGTCACCGAGGCGGCCACCGAGAAGATCGTCCCCATCCTCCAGGAGGTCGCCCGCGAACTGTCGGCGGCCCTGGCGAACACCTCGGGCAACGGCCAGGGCTGAGCCCCGGCCGCCCCCGGGGCCCGCCACCGTGGGCGGGCCCGGGGGCGAGGACGCACGCGAGCGCGACCGCCACCGGACCGTCGGCCCCGACGTCGCCCGTCAGGGGCGGGGAGCACGCGGTGCCACCAGACCCGACTCGTAGGCGAGGACGACCAGTTGGGCCCGGTCGCGGGCCCCGGTCTTGACCATGGCCCGGTTGACGTGGGTCTTCGCGGTCATCGGCGTGATCACCATGCGGTCCGCGATCTCGTCGTTGGACAGACCCCGCGCGACCAGGGCGACGGCCTCGCGCTCGCGGTTGGTCAGCTCCTCCAGACCGGCGCCGGTGCCGGTCCCGAACGGCTCGGAGACGTACCGGTCGATGAGCCTGCGCGTGATCGACGGGGCGAGCAGCGCGTCACCGCGCGCCGCGACCCGCACGGCGTGCAGGAAGTCCTCCGGCAGGACGTCCTTGACCAGGAACCCGGCGGCGCCCGCACGCAGCGCCTCGAAGACGTACTCGTCCAGGCCGTAGTTGGTCAGGACGACCACGTGCACCCCGGCCAGAGCCGGATCGGCGGCGATGCGCCGGGTCAGCTCGACGCCGTCCATGACGGGCATCCGGACGTCCACGAGCGCGATGTCCGGCAGGTGCTCCCCCGCCAGGGCCAGCCCCTCCCGGCCGTCCCCGGCCTCGCCCACCACCCGGATGTCGTCCTCCAGGTCGAGGAGCGCGCGGAACCCGCTGCGGATGAGCGGCTGGTCGTCGACCAGCAGGACGCGGATCACGAGGTCCGCTCCAGGGGGAGCCGGGCCCGGACGGTGAAGCCGCCCTCCGTACGCGGCCGCGCGCTCAGGCCCCCGCCGAGTGCGGCGACCCGTTCGCGCATCCCGAGCAGTCCCGTGCCGGGCGTCGGCACGGCGCCCGGCGCCGCCTTCCCGTCGTCGTCGACCCGTACGGTCAGGGCGTCGGGGCGGCAGTCGATCCGTACCGAGGCCGTGGCCGCGTCCGCGTGGCGGGCGACGTTGGTGAGCGACTCCTGGACGATCCGGTAGACGGTCCTGTCCACCGCGACCGGCACCCCGGACCGCTCGCCCTCGATCGTCAACGTCGCGTCCAGACCTGCCAGCCGGGCCCGCGCCACCAGCTCCGGAACGTCGGCGAGACCGCGCGGCGGGGCCGTGTCGTCGTCGCGCAGCGCCTCCAGGGTGGCCCGCAGTTCCCGGGTCGCCTCCCGCCCGGCCTCCTGGATCGCGAGCAGCGCCTCCGGCACCCGCTCGCCGCGCCGGCGGGCCACGTGCACCGCGACCTCGGACTGCACCTTGATGATCGAGATCTGGTGGGTGAGCGAGTCGTGCAGCTCGCGCGCGATGCGCAGCCGTTCCTCGTCGGCGCGGCGGCGCGCGGTCTCCTCCCGGGTGCGCTCGGCCTCGTCCGCCCGCCGCTCGGCCTGCCGCAGTGCCTCCCCCGCGGCGCCGGCGGCCACCAGCCAGGCCAGCTCCAGGGCGCCGCGGGCCCGCGCGAACGCCTCGCCCGTGTCGTGCAGGCCCGAGGCCAGCGCCGCCACCGGCAGGGCGGCGAGCACGAGCACGCTCACCGCGACCGTGACGGCGCGGTGCCCCGCCCGTACGGCCGCGTACACCGCGAACAGGTACGCGACGGCGGGCACGTCGAAACCGGCCGTCTGATGGCCGACCGCGCACAGCCCGGTCACGACCAGGACGGCCACCGGAGCGCGACGGCGCGCGGCCAGGGCCAGCCCGCCGGCGGCGAGGAGCCCGAGGCCCAGGAGGTCAAGGCCGCCGGCCGCGTGCTCCCCGGAAGCCCCGGTGAGCAGCAGCGCCCCCGTCACGCCGACGGCGATCACCGCGTCGACGACGCCGTCCGGAACACCGAACCGTCCTCTGATCATGCGCGCACCCTAGCCGCGCGGGAGCGCGGGCGGATCCCGCCCGCGGAGGAGCCGCGACTACCGCGGACGCGGTAGTCCGGTCCGTTCCTGCCGCGCCCGCGGCAGCGCGAAGTGACCGCGCCCGCCGGACGACGCGCGGCGGGTCCGGCGGACATGCTCGGGAGGTCCCGTTCCCCCGAGGAGAAGGAGCACCCCATGTCGGTCCGCACCGTGCTCGCCCTGACCGGAGCCGTCCTGGTCGGCGGCCTCGCGCTCGCCGTGCCGGCGGCCGCCGAGCCCGCCGTCCAGCCGGTCGCCGCGAGCGTCTACACCCTGAGCGTCGGCCGCGTCGCCTCCTCCATGGCCGCGCTGGTCGGCCTGCTCGGAGCGGTCAACGGCGGCCTCGCCCTGGCCCGTACGGCGGGCCGGGGCCGCCTCCGCGCCTGGGCCCGCCGGAACGGTTCCGTCACGGCCCTCGTGGCCGGGCCGATCGCCGTGGCCGTCGGGACGGTGGTCGCGGTCACCGCCGACGGCGGCCTCGGCACCGGCAACGGCCTCGGCGGCGCGTACGTCGCCGTGCTGGTGGGCCTGGCCGCGGTCGCCCTGGGGTGGCGGGCCCGCTCCGGGACCCGCCGGACCGGGTGACGCCCGGCCCGGAGCCGCCGATCCGGACGGCGGACCCGCCTCGGGCCCGCCGGACCGGACGACGGCCCGCCTCGGGCCCGCCCGACCGCCCGGCCCTCAGGCCCGTACCGACTCCGACTCCGTCCCCGTCAGACGGCCGTCCTGGACCGTCACCGTGCGGTCCGTACGGGCCAGGTGCGTGCGGTCGTGGGTGACCAGGACCGTCGCCGTCCCGCGCTCGGCCGTCAGCGCGGCGAGGAGGTCCATGACCGCCGCCCCCCGCTCGTGGTCCAGGGCGCTCGTCGGTTCGTCGACCAGGAGGACGGACGGCTCGTTCATCAGCGCCCGCGCGATGTTCACGCGCTGCCGCTGACCACCCGACAGCTGGTGCGGGCGCCGGTGCGCCTGGTCCGCGAGGCCCACCGCGTCGAGGAGCTCCAGGGCCCGGTCCCGTACCGCCTTCGGGGAACGCCCCGACAGATGGGCCATCACCTGGAGCTGCTCCGCCGCGCTCAGCGAGGGCAGCAGATTGGGCTGCTGGAAGACGATCCCGATGTGCTCCCGGCGCAGCTCCGCCTTGGCGGCGGGGGTGAGCGCCCCCGTGTCCGTACCGGCGACGACGACCCGCCCCTCGTCCGGGGTCACCAGGGTGGCGGCGACCGCGAGGAGGCTGGACTTGCCGGAGCCGGAGGGTCCGACGACGGCCGTGAGCGTGCCGGCGGGGACGGTCAGGGAGACGGCGTCGAGGGCGGTGAGCCGGCCGTCGCCGTCGGGGTAGGTGAGGGTGACGGCGTCGAGGACGAGGCTCATCGGGCGCTCCCGAGGGCGGTGAGGGGGTCGACGGCGGTGATCCGCCGGATGGACAGGGCGGCGCCGAGGACACCGAGGACGACGATCACGGCGGCCGGCCCGAGGACGGTGAGCGGCTCCAGGACGAAGGGCACGTTCCCGCCGCTGACGAGGGCGCCGATGCCGACCGCGAGCGCGGTGCCGAGCAGGGTGCCCGCGGTGAGCATGAGGACGGCCTGCCCGAGGGCGTCCTTGAGGAGGTACGGGGTGGAGGCGCCGAGCGCCTTGAGGACGGCGACGTCGCCGCTGCGCTGGATGGTCCAGACGGTGAAGAAGGCTCCTATGACGAGGGCGGAGATCGCGAAGAGGAAGCCGCGCATCAGCTGCAGCGAGCCGTTCTCGGCCTGGTAGGACCCTATGGCGGTGAGGGCCCCGTCGAGGGTGCGGGCCTCGGTGCCGACCGCCCCGTCGCCGGCCGCCCAGTCGACGCCGTCACCGCCGCTCAGCGCGATGACGGTGGCCTGGTCCTCGGAGGTGGTGCCGCTGTGGTCGAGCCTCTGCCAGTCGTCGAGGGAGGTCCACACCACGGGGGTGTGGCTGTACGAGGCGTCGCCGGAGACCGCGGCGACGGTGACCTCCAGCGTGCCGAGGCGGACGCGGTCGCCGGCCCGCACGGCCAGTTCCTCCGCCGCCGACTCGGACAGGACGGCCCGGCCCGCGCCGACGGCGGCGGGGGCGAGTCCCGCGTCCGGTTCCGTGCCGAAGGCGGAGACGGCCGCGGTGCGGTCCCCGGCGGCGGCGTTGAGGGTGCGGATGCCGAGCGGATCGGCCTCCGTCACCCCGGGCCGCTCCGCCCAGCCGCGCCACTGTGCCTCCGTCACCGTCGAGTTGGTGAAGGAGACCGACTGCCCGGACGGCGGCGCCGCGAAGGCCAGCCGGTCGGCGGGCAGACCGGTGATCGCGGAGATGTTCTCTCGCGCGAGTCCGGCGGTCAGCCCGGACAGCAACCCCACGAGCAGGGTGATCAGCACGATCACGGTGCCCATGAGGGTGAAACGCCCCTTGGCGAATCTCAGGTCTCTCCATGCCACGAACATGCCGACCAGATTGGTCCGCGAGGCGCCCCGCGGGCATCGCGCCACGGATGGCTCCGCAATCAAACTTTCGGTTGAGTCCGGATCGTCGCCCGCTGTCTACGCTGGAGGGATCATGGATCCCCGCTCCCTCACTCCCGCCCTGCGCGCGCTGCGCCTCTGTCTGCACCTCCTCATGGCGGGGCTGCTCGTCCTGGCGGCGGTACGGGCGCACTCGGCCGCCGGGACGGCGGGGGCGGTCGTCATGGGCGGGGTGTACGCGACCGGTTCGTACCTGCCGTCCGTGCGGAGCTCGCAGCGGGCCGCCGCCGTCTGGCTCGCGGTCCTCGGAGCGTCGTGGCTCGGGCTGCTCTGGCTCACCCCGGAAGCGCTCTGGCTGGCCTTCCCCCTGTACTTCCTCCAGCTGCACCTGCTGCCCACGCGCTGGTCGCTGCCGGCCGTGACGCTGACGGCGGGCGCGGCGATCCTCTCGTACGTCGGGCACGGTGCCGCGCTCAATCCCGGGGTCTTCATCGGGCCGCTGCTCGGCGCCGCGGTCGCGGTGGCGACGGTCCTCGGCTACCAGGCGCTGTACCGGGAGAGCGAGCGGCGGCGGCGGCTCATCGAGGAGCTGATCGAGACGCGGGCGGAGCTGGCGGCGGCGGAGCGGCACGCGGGGACGCTCGCCGAGCGGGAGCGGCTGGCGCGGGAGATCCACGACACGCTCGCGCAGGGCCTGTCCTCGATCCAGCTGCTGCTGCGGGCGGCCGAGCGGGTGCTCCCGCCGGACTCCCCCGCCGCGGGCCACATCGGCCGGGCCCGCGAGGCGGCGCAGGACAACCTGGCGGAGGCGCGGCGCTTCGTCCGGGCGCTCTCGCCGCCGGACCTGGAGCACGGCTCCCTCGCGGCGGCGCTGGAGCGGCTGTGCGAGCCGGTCACCGGCGCGGCCCCGGGAGCGGGGCCCCGGGTCCGGTTCTCGGTGAGCGGCACGCCGGTCGAGCTGCCCACGCCGTACGAGGTGGCGCTGCTGCGGATCGCGCAATCGGCGCTCGCGAACACGGTGCGGCACGCCTCGGCCTCGCGGGCGGAGATCACCTTGTCGTTCATGGACGCGTCGGTGACCCTGGACGTGGTCGACGACGGCCGGGGCTTCGAGCCCGCGTCCGTGCGCCCCTCCTCCGACGGCGGCTTCGGTCTTCCGGCGATGCGCTCGCGGGCGGAGTCGCTGGGCGGCACGTTCACCGTCGAGTCGGCGCCCGGCCAGGGCACCGCCGTCGCCGTCTCCCTCCCCCTCCCCGCTGGAGCGTCCGCATGACCATTCGACTCCTCCTCGCCGACGACCACCCGGTGGTGCGGGCGGGCCTGCGCGCGGTCCTCGACACCGAGCCGGACTTCGCGGTGGTCGCGGAGGCGGCCACGGCCGAGCGCGCGGTGGAGCTGGCCGCCGCCGGGGACGTGGACGTGGTCCTGATGGACCTGCAGTTCGGCGCCGGGATGCACGGCTCGGAGGCGACGGCGGCGATCACGGCGGCGCCGGGCGGGCCGAAGGTGCTGGTCCTGACGACGTACGACACGGACGCGGACATCCTGGCGGCGGTGGAGGCGGGCGCCTCCGGCTACCTCCTGAAGGACGCGCCGCCGGAGGAGCTGGCGGCGGCGGTCCGGACGGCGGCGGCCGGCCAGTCGGCCCTCGCACCGGCGGTGGCGCACCGGCTGATGGACCGCATGCGGACGCCGGCGGAGGCCCTCACCAAGCGCGAGCTGGAGGTGCTCCAGCTGGTGGGCGAGGGCCTGTCGAACCAGCAGATCAGCAAGGCGCTGTTCCTGAGCCAGGCGACGGTGAAGTCCCACCTGGTGCACGTCTTCGCGAAGCTGGGCGTGGACTCGCGCACGGCGGCGGTGGCGGCGGCGACGGCACGGCGGCTGATCAGGCGGTGAGACCGTCGGGCCGGCCCTCGGCCGGGGAGTCCGCCCGGGCGGCCATCAGGTTCTGGAAGGACCGCATGCACGGCAGGCAGTGCCGGTCCGTCCGCATCCCGTCCGCGTCACGGTCGACGGTCTGTCCGCACAGGCTGCTGCCCGCTTGCTTGGCGATCACGTGCCAGACCAGAAGTCCGCTGGAGCTGTCGGGCGCGATGTGCATCTCGTACATGGCAGGTTCCGTTCTCCGGGGTCCGGGTTCCCACCCAACTCGTGCCCGGCCGGACCGGCACGGTGGCCAGGTCAAGTGGGTGAAACGAGGACCCCGCCCCCGAGCGGGAACCGGCTCACGCGGGCTTCGCGGCGGCCCGCCTGGTCTTGGCGGGTGGCGCGGCCTTCCGTCTCCGGGCGGCGGGGGCGGACGGGCCGCTCCCCGCCCCGGTCTTCTTCGCCCCGGCCTTCTTCGGCGCGGGCCGGGTCCTCCGCTCGGGCTCCGGTTCGGGCTCGGACTCCGGCTCGGGCTCTTCCGTCCCGTCGTCCTCCTCCCCGGAGGCGGCCGTGTCGCGCGAGCCGCCGCCCGTCCGCCACTTCAGCTCGATCTCCAGCTCGATCTCGCCGTCGCCGACCTCGAACTCCACCTCGCTGCGGAGCCTCTCGGGGACCCGCAGGCTCAGTACGCCGGTCCCCAGCGGGATCTCGGCCTCCTCGCCCGCCCTGAGGGCCTCGGCGAGCGCCTCCAGCTGTTCGGCCGCCTCGGTGCGGGTCAGGGAGCCCTTCTGCTCGAACTTGAGGTCGCTCACGGCTGCCTCCCGCCCATGACGCCCTCGTCCTCGCCCCGGTCGACGCACAGGGCCCAGATGATGACTCCGGACATCACGATCATGATGACGGACCACCACGGGTAGTACGGCAGCGACAGGAAGTTGGCGATGATCACGAGCGCGGCGATGCCGACGCCGGTGTACCGGGCCCAGGCGGCCGCCGTGAAGAGTCCGAAGCTGACCAGCAGGGCGACGATGCCCAGGCCCAGGTGGACCCAGCCCCAGCCGGTCAGGTCGAACTGGAAGACGTAGTGGGGCGTGGTGACGAAGACCTCGTCCTCGGCGATGGCCATGATCCCCCGGAAGATGCCGAACAGTCCGGCGAGGGCGAGCATGACGGCGGCGAAGACCCGCAGGCCTCCGGCCCAGGCGTATTTCGCCGATGAGGGGTGAGCGGTGTGCGTGGCGTTCATCTCGGTCTCTCCTTCTCCCGGACCCGTCTCACCGGGGGGCCGTGGTGGCGCCGGCGGCCGTGGACGGACGGTCGTCGTTCAGGACGAGGGCCTTGGCCTGCTGGAACTCTTCCTCGCTGATGTCGCCCTGGGTGCGGAGGTCGGCGAGCCGGCGGAGTTCCTCGGCCCGGCTGGGACGGCTTCCGCCGCTGCCGGCGGTCTCGCGGACGTAGGCGTCGAAGGCCTGCTGCTTCTCGCGTGCGTGGTCGATCTCCCGGCGGCCCATGCTCTTGCCGCGGGCGATCACGTAGACGAGCACGCCGAGGAACGGCAGCAGGATGACGAACGCCATCCAGCCGGCCTTGCCCCAGCCGCCCATGCTGTCGTCGCGGAAGATGTCGGCGATGATCCGGAAGAGCAGGATGAACCACAGGACCCACAGGAAGAGCCACAGCATGGTCCAGAACATGCTCAGCAGCGGGTAGTCGTAGGCGAGGTACATCTGTGTGTCCATGTCTCCGCTCCGTTTCCGGTTCCTTCTCCCGCCGGGCTCCCGCCGGGGTCCCCCTCGGTCATTCCGGCAGCCGCCGCAGCTCCACCACGTGCAGTCCGAGGGACTGGAAGCGGGCCAGCAGCCCGTAGAGGTGGGCCTCGTCCACGAGGGGGCCGTACAGCACCGTCTGGCCGGAGATCATCACGTGCTCCAGCTCGGGGAAGGATCCGATCAGCGTCTCCGACATGAGCCCGTCGATCCGGATCTCGTACTGCATGGTCTGCCCCTCCCGTGGTGGGGGTGGCTGTCACGGGGCCGGTCGGGCCCTGATGCGATGGTCCGTCTCCGCGTCTCCGGCGTCCTCACCCTCCGCGGGTGAATCAGGGGGCCGCGGAGTCCGACTCCGGCGGCGTGGGGCCCCCGGTGTTCCGGCGGCGCCCCGCACCCGTGGGCCCCGTGGGCCCGTCGGCCGTGGCCCCACCCGTCCCTGCGGACCCGCCTGTCCCCGTGGCCCCGTTCGTCCCTGCGGCACTGCCTGTCCCCGTGGCCCCGTCCGCCCCTGCGGCCCCGCCCGCGCCGGGGAGGCCGCGCGTCACCAGGAAGCTCGCCAGGGTGATGCCCCCGGTCGCGAGGACGGCCGCCTTGAGACCGCGCAACTGGGCCGAGGCGTACGAGTCGGTGACGGCGTCCACCTCGCGCGGCGGAAGCCCGGCGTCCTCCGCGGCCGAGCGGACCTGGTCGGTGGGGACGAAGCTGATCCCGGCCTCCAGGGCGACGCTCGTCTGCCGGCGTGCCTCGTCCGAGAGCCTCGGGTCGTCCTCCACCTGGGTGGTGAAGGCCTGGGCCAGGGCCCCGATCAGCATCGAACCGATGAGGGCCGTGCCCAGCGCGGATCCCAGATTCTGGGCGGTGAACTGCAGGCCCCCGACCTCGCTGCGCTCCCGCTCTCCCACACTGGACTGGACGACGTTGCCGAGCTGCGAGGCGAGCAGTCCCATGCCCAGGCCGAGGAGCGCCATGGCCCCGAAGAACTGGGCGTCGTCGATGACGGGGTCGATGGTGCCGAGGAGCCAGGCGATGGCGGCGAGGAGCAGCACCAGGGCCGTCCGCACGATCAGCCGCGGGCCCAGCCTGCGCCCGAGCTTCGCCGCTCCCAGGGAGGCCGCGAGCATGGTGAGGGAGACCGGCAGCAGCCGCAGTCCCGTCTCGAAGGCGTCGAGCCCCTGCACCACCTGCAGATACAGCGGGATGGTGAAGAACAGCCCCAGCAGGATGAGGTTCTGGCTCAGCAGGGTCATCAGCCCCGAACGCAGGGCGGGCCTGTGGAGCAGGGCCAGGTGGACCAGGGGGTCGGCGCCCCGCGCCTCCCGCCTGTCCTCCCAGAGCCGGAAGAGGAACAGGACCACCACTCCGGCCCCGACCACGAACAGCGTGGGGGCGAAGCCGAAGACCGTGAAGGGCGGGTTGCGCGGCTCCACCCATCCCCAGGTGCTGCTCTGCAGCACACCGAGCACTCCGAGGCCCAGGCCGGCGGCCGACAGGACGGCGCCGACGCCGTCCAGGCCGGGACGCCGGTCCGCCGGCGGCTCCTCGGGTATCACCCGCCGCAGGAGCAGCACGGCCAGCACCACCACGACCTCGCCCGCGAAGACCAGGCGCCAGGTGAGGTACGTCGTCACCCAGCCGCCGAGCAGCGGGCCGACCGCGATGCCGGCACCGGCCAGGCCTCCGATGACGCCGTAGGCGACGGAGCGGTCGCGGCCCTGGTAGGACGCGGCGACGAGGGCCGCCATGGACGGGAGCACCAGGGCGGCGCCGAGCCCCTCGATGACCGACCATCCCAGGGCCAGGACCCACAGCCGGGGCGCCACGGCGGTCAGGGCCGATCCGACGCCGTAGACCGTCATGCCAATCAGGAAGACGCGGCGCCGGCCCAGGATGTCCCCGAACCTGCCTCCGATGATCATGAAGGCGGCCATGACCAGGGCGTACAGGGTGATGACGGCCTGGATCGTGGTCACCTCGGTGTCGAAGTCCTCGACCAGCTGGCTGATGGAGACGTTCATGACGGCGGTGTCCAGCACCATCAGGAACTGGGCCGCCCCCAGCACGATCAGAGCGTGCCACTTCTTCACGGTCGCCACCTCGCCGGGCCGGGCCGCCGGTGTCAGCGGCAGCGGAAGGGGAAGCCCACCCTCCCCGCCATCACATCCGAAACGGTCGCCGGCCGCCTCACCCGCCGCGGGTGAGGGCCGCCGGCGTCCGTCGTCGTTCCGGCGCCGGGCGCCCGGTCACAGGAGCCGCAGCTCACGGGCGCGGCGGACGGCCTCGTTGCGCCGGTGGACCGACAGCTTGCGATAGGCGCTCTTGAGGTGGGTCTTGACCGTGTTCACGGACACGCAGAGGTCGGCGGCGATGTCCTCGGCCGACATCGCCCGGGCGAGCCGCTCCAGGACCTCGCGCTCCCGCCCGCTGAGCTCCTCCACGGGCGTCCCGGGCCCGGACCCGCCCCGGGCCTCCTCGTCCGACGGCTCCGGGTCGGGTACGAGCCATCCGGCGGCCAGTGCCCGCAGCGGAGGCTCCGCCAGGAAGGGGTCGATCCATGGCCCGGCGCTCCGGAAGGGGCCCCTGAGCTCCTCGCGGCGGCCCTCGACGAGAGCCTTCGCCAGCAGCCTGCGGGCGAAGACGGGATCCTCCTCCAGCACCGCCGCCTGAGCCCGTACCAGCGCGGCCGGTACGGCCACCCCCGGTCCTGACCGGACACGGGCCGCGAGATCGTCGAGCAGGCGGACGGCCGTGCCGGGGTCCCCGGCGGCGAGGCGGGCCCGTGCCACGCCGACGGTGCACAGCGGCTGGTCACCGACGACCTGCCGGAGGGCTTCGACGGCCGCGTCCGGGCGCCCCTCGGCCAGGTGGACGTCCGCGACGGCCAGGGCGGCGCGGCCCTGCGCCCAGGGCGATGCCTCGGCTGCGGGGAGGGACCGGGTCGCGACGGCCAGTGCGTCCCCCCTGCGGCCCCGGGCCAGGAGCACGCCGGCCGCAACGGTCCGCCTGGCGGCGGCCGCCACCGGGGTCGCCGGCGGCTGGTCGGACGTCCGGGCGAGGAGGGCCTCGGCGCGGTCCACCTCGCCCCGGTCGACGGCGACGGCGGCGAGCACCGACTGTCCGAGTCCGGAGCCCGGCGGCCGGGCGAGACCGTACCGCTCGGCCTCGGCCTCCATCGCGAGGACCTTGCGCTCCGCCGCGCTCGGCCACCCGTTGAGGTGGTCGACGAGTGCCAGGTGTTCCAGCGCCTCCATGCGCGGGAGCGCCGTGGACGCCGTACGGGGACCGCGGGTCACCTCGGTGAGGGTGGCCCGGGCCTCGTCGAGGCGTCCGGCCCACAGCCGGGACGCGCCCACGTGGGTCAGCAGCAGGGCGCCGAGTTCCGGGTGCCCTTCCAGCAGCCGGGGAGGAAGCTGCGGCATCAACCGCCGGGCCGACCGGTCGGCCCGGTCGGCCAGACGCACCGAGCCGGCGAGCCGGCCGGCCAGTGCCTCCAGGAGGGCGCAGCTCAGCAGGGCCGCCGGGGTGCCGCGGCCGTCGACCGCGAGCTGTCCGGCGGCCCGGCGCAGGTGTGCCATGCCGCCGTCGAGGTCCGACCTGGCCAGCGCGCACGCGGTGCGGACGAGGTTCGTGGCCGGGTCGGACGCCTCTCCCTCCCGCTCCATTCCGGCGAACCAGTCCGCCGGCTCTCCGGAGTCCGGGCCGGTGAAGAGCTGTCCGATCGCCAGGTCCTCGACCAGGACCTGGGCCATGTACGTCCAGTCCTGCGCGGCGGCGGCGTTGGACAGCGTCTCGGAGAGCGTTCCGGAGCGTCGCAGCCAGTGCGCGGCACGCCGGTGCAACTGCGGCTCCAGGCCGGGAGCGCGCCGACGCAGATGGGCCCGGAGGATCTCCCGGAAGAGCGGATGGAGCCGGTACCAGTCGTGTCCGAAGTCCTCGACGAAGGCGTTCGCCTGGTGCAGCTCCGCCAGGATCGTCGCGGCGTCGCGCCGCCGGGTCAGCTCGTCCGCCAGGTCAGGGCAGAAGCGGTCCAGCACGCTGATCCGCAGCAGCAGGTCCTGGGTCTCGGGAGGCTGCCGTTCCAGCACCTCGGCCAGCAGGAAGTCGGCGATCGTGCCCCGTCCCGCCTCGAACTCCTTCAGATAGAGCTCGGGATCCCGGCTCGACCGTGCCGCCAGGGCGCTCAGCCGGAGGCCCGCCGCCCATCCCCGGGTGCGCTCCACCAGCGCCGCGACCACCGGAGCGGCCAGCGACAGCCCGTGCATCCCGAGGAGTTCCGCCGCCTCCTCGGTGGTGAAGGCCAGATCGGCGTCCCGGATCTCGGTCACCTCGCCGGCGAGGCGGTAGCGGTGGAGCGGGAGGAGGGGTTCGGTACGGCTGACGAGGACGAGGCGCAGTCCCCGCCCCGCGTGCCGCAGGACGGACTCCAGCTGCCGCGCGACCTCGGGGTCGGTCATCCGGTCGAACTCGTCGATCACCAGGACGACGGGCCGGTCGCGCCGGGCGAGTTCCCAGGCGAGCCGGCTCAGGAGCGTGGGGTGGACCCGGGACGCGTCGGCGGGGAAGCCGATCGTGGCGGGCACCGGTACGCCGCCGGCCTTCAGGGACTGGAGCAGATGGGCCCAGAACATCCCCGGACCCTCGACCGCCGCGTCGAGCGTGAGCCAGGCGAGCGGTTCCTCCGGGTTCGCGGCCCAGTCGGCGACCAGGAGGGTCTTGCCGGCTCCCGCGCTGCCGTTGACCACGGTCAGCGGGGTCCGCAGGGCCTGCCCGAGATGCCGGACCAGCCGGTCGCGGCGCAGGAACGTGCCGGGGCGGGCCGGCAGGGCGAACCGGGTCCGCAGGAACGGGTTCCCCAGCGGGTCGGTGCCGTCCGAGAGCGGGTCGGCGCCGTCCGGGAGCGGGACGTCCCGGGAAGGTTCTTCGCTCGTGTCCTCCACGTCCACCACCGCCTTCCGGCCGGGCCCGCCGAGGCGGGTCCTTCCTCCAGGGTGGGAGTCTTCTCTCCGTTTCGGCCACCGCACAGAGCCATGGGAACCCCTCCGGGGTACCCGGAGGTCCCGGCCCGGAGGGGCCTCCGGGAGAACCCGCCCGGCCGCCGTGGCCCGCCGGGCCTCGCCCCGGTCCTGGACGGTCACCGGCTCGGCCGTGGACGGGCCCGGGGGCGGTCCTGGACGGTCGCCGCCGACCCGGTCGTGGACGGGCCCGGGGCCGGCCGTGGACGGGCCCGGGGCCGGCCGTGGACGGGCCTGGGGCCGGCCTTGGACGGATCCGTGCCCGGCCTTGGACGGTGGCTTCCGACCCGGTCGTGGACGGGCCCGGGGCCGGCCGTGGACGGGCCCCGGACCGATCGTGGACAGACCCGGGACCGATCGCGGACGGGCCCCGGGACGGGTCGCGGACGGCCCCCGGACCGGACCCGGGCCCTGTCGCCGGTCTACTGCCCGGGCTGCGGCGGGCCGAAGAGTTCCACCGCGCGCCGAACCCCGGCGAGGCCCTCGGCGAGGGCGCTGACGGAGCCGACGGAGCCCGCGACGAGCAGCAGCGAGCGGCGCAGCCGGCGTACTTCGGGGTCGCCGCTGAGCGCCATGGCGTCAAGGGCGGCGAGCTCGTCCTCGGCGATGCCCCGGTCGGCGAAGTCGACCCGGTGTGCGGCCAGTTCGCGCCGGAGCCGGGACACCGCGGCCCGCAGCTCGGCCACCCTGGGGTCCACGCCCTCGCCGGTCACTCGCCTCTGCCCCACGCTTCGCAACACGGTTCTCCCCCTCGCACCCCACTGTGCGCAGAACTCCACTCCGAACACTCCGAGTCGCCCCCGGACGGCGGTCGGGCGCCGTGAGTCGCGGGTCAGTTAACTCCTTCGCCACCCCAGCGCGCCACCCTTGGTGAACGGAATTCAGGCGACCGTGTGATTCCGCCCCATGAGGTATGCAGTCCTCATGACAACCGCAGAGGATCGAAGCCCCGTCGTCGCCGGACTGCTGCTCGCCGCGGGAGGCGGCAGACGGCTCGGAGGGCGGCCGAAGGCCTTGCTCGCGCACCGGGGGCGGCCGCTGGTCGAGCATGCCGTGGGGGTGCTGCGCGGAGCCGGCTGCGAGGTGGTGCACGTGGTGCTGGGGGCCTCGGCCGAGGTCGTACGGGAGCGGGCGGAGCTGCCCGGGTGCGTGCTGGTGGACAACCCGGAGTGGGCGGAGGGGATGGGTTCCTCGCTGCGGGCCGGGCTCGCCTCGCTGGCCGCCGACCCGCGCGGGGTGGACGCGGCGCTCGTCCTGCTGGTCGACCAGCCGGGGATCGGGGTGGAGGCCGTGGCCCGGGTGCGGGCGGCGTACGGCTCGCGGGACGCGCTGGCGGCCGCCTCGTACGACGGGGTGCGGGGGCATCCGGTGCTGTTCGGCGCCGGGCACTGGGCGGGGATCGCGGAGACGGCGGTGGGCGACCGGGGCGCGCGGGACTACCTGGCGGCGCACCGGGATGCGATCACCCCGGTGGACTGTTCGGATGTGGCCGAGCCCTACGACATCGACACGGAGGCGGATCTGTCCCGTCTGGAGTGAACCGCGGTGAACCCACGGAGTGAACGGCCTGGCACCGAGCGCCATGTTCTGTCGATCCGGAGAATCTCGACATCAACAAACCATTGAACTTCCACCATGAGGAAACTAGTATCCACTGTTCAGAAGCGCCTGCTCGTTCAGAAGGCGCTCGCGGCCGTATCTCGGCGCCTGCGGCACTCCGTGCCGCCCCGTGACGCCCGGCGGCCGCCTGGCACCGCCCGTGAAGTCCGCTGAAGGAAGTGACAGTTCATGTCCGCACCAGCGCCGTCCCCCCTGGCCGTCGTCGATGCCGAGCCCCTCCCGCGTCAGGAGGAGGTGCTCACCGAGGCCGCCCTGGCCTTCGTCGCCGAACTGCACCGGCGGTTCACCCCGCGCCGGGACGAGCTCCTCGCCCGCCGAGCGGAGCGTCGCGCCGAGATCGCCCGCACGTCCACCCTGGACTTCCTTCCGGAGACCGCCGCGATCCGCGCCGACGACTCCTGGAGGGTCGCGCCGGCCCCGGCGGCCCTGAACGACCGCCGCGTCGAGATCACCGGCCCGACCGACCGCAAGATGACGATCAACGCGCTCAACTCCGGCGCGAAGGTCTGGCTCGCCGACTTCGAGGACGCCTCGGCGCCCACCTGGGAGAACGTCGTCCTCGGCCAGGTCAACCTGATCGACGCGTACACCCGGAAGATCGACTTCACGGACCCGCGCTCGGGCAAGTCGTACGCCCTGAAGCCCGCCGAGGAGCTCGCCACCGTCGTCATGCGGCCGCGCGGCTGGCACCTGGAGGAGCGTCACCTCACCTTCGACGGACGCCCGGTGCCCGGCGCGCTCGTCGACTTCGGCCTGTACTTCTTCCACAACGCCCAGCGTCTGATCGACCTCGGCAAGGGCCCGTACTTCTACCTCCCGAAGACGGAGTCGCACCTGGAGGCCCGCCTCTGGAACGACATCTTCGTCTTCGCGCAGGACTACGTCGGCATCCCGCAGGGCACCGTCCGCGCCACGGTCCTCATCGAGACCATCACGGCCGCGTACGAGATGGAGGAGATCCTCTACGAGCTCCGCGACCACGCCGCCGGCCTGAACGCGGGCCGCTGGGACTACCTCTTCTCCATCGTCAAGAACTTCCGTGACGGCGGGGCCAAGTTCGTCCTGCCGGACCGCAACGCGGTCACGATGACCGCCCCGTTCATGCGCGCGTACACCGAACTCCTCGTGCGCACCTGCCACAAGCGCGGCGCGCACGCGATCGGCGGCATGGCGGCGTTCATCCCGTCCCGCAAGGACGCCGAGGTCAACAAGGTCGCCTTCGAGAAGGTCAAGGCCGACAAGGACCGCGAGGCCGGCGACGGCTTCGACGGCTCCTGGGTCGCCCACCCCGACCTGGTCCCGATCGCGATGGCCTCCTTCGACGCCGTCCTCGGCGACAGGCCCAACCAGAAGGACCGCCTGCGCGAGGACGTCTCGGTGGCCCCGGGCGACCTCATCGCCATCGACTCGCTCGACGCGAAGCCCACGTACGAAGGCCTGCGCAACGCCGTCCAGGTCGGCGTCCGCTACATCGAGGCGTGGCTGCGCGGCCTCGGCGCCGTCGCCATCTTCAACCTGATGGAGGACGCGGCCACCGCCGAGATCTCCCGCTCCCAGATCTGGCAGTGGATCAACGCGGGCGTGGTCTTCGAGAACGGCGAGAAGGCCACCCCCGAGCTGGCCCGCAAGGTCGCCGCCGAGGAGCTCGCCGCCATCCGCGCGGAGATCGGCGAGGAGGCCTTCGCGGCCGGCAGGTGGCAGCAGGCGCACGACCTGCTCCTGCACGTCTCGCTCGACGCGGACTACGCGGACTTCCTGACGCTTCCCGCGTACGAGCAGCTGGTCGGCTGACTCGACCCGTACGGCTGATTCGGCTGCCCGCACAGCCGCCGACAGCAACCTGAGCAGGGCTTCGTCCCCGGTGTCGCACAGCACCGGGGGCGGGGCCCTGTTCCCGTTCCTGTGATCCCACAGGGGACGTGACGGAACCGAGATATGCAGCTACCTAGCGGTAACAAGCCACGCCGTGCGAGATTCCGCCATGCCACCGGCCGGCGGCTGTCCCCCACGTCACTGCGTACCGCAGGAGCACAGCCATGCCTTCGTCCCCCCGCCGTGCGCTGCGCGCACTCCTGGCACTGTGTACCGCCGCCGGGCTCGCCTCCCTCGCCGCCCCCGCCGCCCACGCCTCCCCCGGCTCCGGCCCCACCGCCGTCGTCGCCATGGGCGACAGCTACATCTCCGGCGAGGCCGGCCGCTGGCTCGGCAACAGCCTCACCAACTCCGGCAGCCGCAACGGCACCGACCGCGCCTGGACGGGCAGCGCCTACGACCCGTCCAGGGTGTACGGCGCCACCGCCGGCGGCTGCCACCGCTCGGACGTCTCCGAGGTCAGGAGCGCCGGTCCGATCGCGAGCTCGCTGATCAACCTCGCCTGCTCCGGGGCGACCACGGCGAACGTCTTCCGCGCCTCCCAGGGCGGCCAGGCCTTCAAGGGCGAGGCACCGCAGGCCGACCAACTGGCGGCCGTGGCCGCCGCGAACGACGTCAAGCTGATCGCCCTGTCCATCGGCGGCAACGACCTCGGCTTCGGCGACATCATCAGCACCTGCGCGACCGACTACATCGTCTGGTACTCGTACTGCCACGACGACCAGCAGGCCGCCGTCGACGCGAAGATCGACGGCGCGATGGCCGCCGTCGGCCGGTCCGTCGACGAGATCCGGGCGGTCATGTCCGCCGCCGGATACGCCGCCGGCGACTACCGGATCGTCCTCCAGTCGTACCCCTCCCCCATCCCGCGCGCCGCCGACAACCGGTACGCGGAGAGCGGCTGGTCCCGCACCAACACCGGTGGCTGCCCCTTCTGGAACGCCGACTCCGACTGGGCCCGCGACTCGCTGGTCCCCCAGATCGCCGACCGCCTCAAGGGCGTCGCCACGGCCAAGGGCGTGCAGTTCCTGGACCTGCGGGACGCGCTCCAGGGCCGTGAGGTCTGCGCGAAGGCGAGCAAGCAGGTCACCTCGACCGTGCCCCCGTCGGCGGCGACGAGCGAGTGGGCGCGCTGGATCGACAGCCAGAGCACCCAGGGCCTCGTCCAGGAGTCGATGCACCCCAACGCCTACGGCCAGCAGGCCCTCGGCCGCTGCCTGGCCCTGATCAACGCCGTCCCGACGGGGAACCGGAGCTGCCGGAACACGGCGGGGGCGGGGACGTCGGGGATGTACCTCGCGGCGGGCTAGGGCCTGTCTCTCGGATCGGGTCGGGTCGAGGAGCGGGGCCCGGCGCTCGTCACGGGAGCGCGATGCCGAGCGGGCGGAGGACCCGCTCGGTCTCGTGGCGGTCCGCCGCCGCCATCGCGCGGACCAGGGCGGCGGAACCGCCGGGCCAGTCGGCCGCCGCCGCGTCGAAGGCGGCACGGCGGGACTCCAGGGGGCCCTTCTTGGCCGGCAGCCCGTCGAGGACGTGCAGGGCCCGGGCCGAGGCCCGCACCTGGATCGGGTCCGCCGGCTCGCCCCGCTCGCGCAGGGCCTCCAGGGCGTACGCGCCGATGACCGGGTCGCGGAGGGCGCCGCGCAGGGCCTCCGGCGGCACCCCGGCCGTGTCCAGCACGGCGAAGAGGCCCCGGGTGGCGGCCGCTTCGGAGGTCCCGGCGTGGACGGTGCCGAGGGCGGCGAGCAGCTCGGACCAGGCGTCCGCGGTGTCCATGCGCGCGTGCAGCCAGTCGGCGAGCACGCGCGCGGCGACGGAGGTCGGCCAGCCCCCGGCGGCGGCGACCGCCTCCGGCGCGGTCCAGGCGGCGGCCTCGGCGGCGTCGGGCGCGGTGACCCCGCGCACCGCGAGCAGATAGCGCACGGCGCCCGCCCCGCGCGGGGTGAGCCCGAAGGCGTCGCCGCGGCGGAAGACCAGGCCGGTGGCGGCGAGGCGGTCGAGGACCGCGGCGAGCTCGCGGGCCGCTCCTTCGAGCCGGGCCCGGTCGGCCTCGGTCAGCTCGGCCGTGCCGAGGAGCCGTACGAGCTCCGGCAGGGGCGGGACGGTGTACTCCTCGGGCGCCGCGTCCGGCACCGGCACCGCCAGGTCCTCCAGGGCCGGGTCGACGGTCCAGTCCTCGTACTCGGCGGCCTTGCGGGCGACGGACTCGGCGGCGCAGCCGCGCTGGTAGACCACGTACAGCAGGTGCGGCGCCTCGCCCCCGTAGGGCTCGAACTCCTCCTCCGCGAGCTCCTCGACGGCCCCGATGAGGCTGTCGGCGTCCTCCTCGACGGGCCCGGCCTCGATCGCGGGCGGCGGGGGCACGGGGGCGGCGGGGTCGCCGTGGTAGTCGAGGTGCTCGTCGAGGAGGGCGTCGGCGAGGACGAGGTGGGGGAAGGCCTCGGGTCCCGGCGCGAACCGCGCGTACGGCCCGGCGAGCTGTTCGGCGAGCCCGGCGGCGGTCCACCGGTCCTGGAGCGCGGCGGCGAGCCGGCCGATGCCGGTCGCGACGGCGTGGTCGGTGAGCAGCGGCCCGGCGGCCGGGGGCGCTTCGGCGTCCCGCACGTACGCGCGCGTGAGCGCCTCGGAGAGCAGGACGTCGGCGAGGGCGGTCCGCCCCATGAGGTGGGCGCGGCGCACCCCGTCGGGGAGCGGGGCCCCGTCGAGGGCGGCGAGCCGGCGCCGTACGTCCTCGGGGTCGGTGAGGTCGGCGCCGACGGTCCGCAGGAGCGAGGCGTACCAGCGGTGCCAGGTGAGGTTGCCGGGGTCGTTCATGGCGCGTTCGAAGTCGGGCGCGGACTCGGCGACGACCGAGGCGATCCGCTCGCGCCGCCCTCCGTCGAACCGTGCCGCGAGGGCCCCGAGGACGGCCGGGTAGGCGGCGAGCTGGCCGGGCGGGGCGTACACGAAGGTCGGCAGGTCCTCCACCAGGAGCTGCCGCACGAGGCCGGGCGTCGGCTCGGGCAGGCCCGTCGCCCGGTCGGCGCCGCGCAGGGCGAGCAGTCCCAGGACCGCTTCGGCGGCCCGCGCGAACGCGGGGTCACGATGCTCGGGCGCTCCGTCGAGGAAGCTGTCGAGCCCGGTGTTGGTGAGAACGGTCTCGGCCACGCTTCCCAGGGTAATTCCGGGCAGCCGGTTCCGGCGGGCAGGCGCCGCGGCTCAGGAGTGTCGCCGCGGGCCGCGGACGCCCCGGGTCTGGCGCCGGCCGCGGCCGGCCGGGGTCCGGAGGCCGGGGTGCGCGGAGCGGCTCGGCCATCGGCGCCCCCGGCGGCCTGTCGCTTCCCTCGGTCGCGGGGTGGGGTTCCGCCGGGTTGCGCGGGAGGGCGCGATTCCGTTCGGCCGGAGGGGGGTTCAGCGGACCGTCACGGTTCTCGGCGCCGAGAAGTCGCCCCAGGTGCCGTCCGGAAGCCGGGCGCGGAGGGTGACGACGTAGCGGGTGCCCGGCGGGTCCTGGACCGGGAAGGTGTAGGTGGCGCGGCCCGGGGGCGGGGTGGTGCCCCAGACGATGGTGGTGGCGAAGCGGCCGTCGAGGTGGAGTTCGTGGTGGGTGACGGGGGCGCCCGTCTTCGGTGGGGTCCAGGTGAGGGTGATCTCGCCCTTCGCGGCCGTCGCGGTGAGGTCCTGGGGGGCGGTGTTCGGCGGGGCGCCCGGGGAGGGGGCGGTGGTGAGGTCGGCCGGGGCGCTGTCCGGGGAGGAGTTCTCGGCGGCGTCGCGGGCGCGGACGGTGAACGCGTAGGCGGTGCCGGGGCGCAGGCCGGTGAGGTGGGCGGTGGTGGCGGTGCCGGGGACGGTGTGGACACGGGTGTCGGCCTGGTAGACGTCGTACGCGGTGACCCGGGTGTCGTCGCGGGACGGCGACCAGCGCAGGGAGGCGGCGCGGCTGCCGTCGGCGGTGACGCGGAGGGCGGTCGGGGCGGTGGGCGGCGTGCGGTCCTCCGCGGCGGCGGGGAGGGTCGTGGCGGTGACGGCGGCGCTGGGGGGCGAGACGTTGCCGGCGGCGTCGCGGGCGCGGACGGTGAAGCGGTGGCGGGTGGCGGGGGCGATGCCGACGACGTCGGTCATCAGGGTGGTGGCGGGGAGGTCCCTGACCTCGCGGCCGTCGCGGTAGACGGCGTATCCGGTGACGGCGCGGTCGTCGGTGGCCGCGTTCCACATGACGTGGACCGTGCTCGCGCTGCCCGCGGTGGCGGTGACTCCGGCGGGGGCGGTGGGCGCCTGGGTGTCCTCCGGGGCGGGGGCGGCGGTGGAGCAGGCGGTGAGGGCGAGCGCGAGTGCGGTCAACAGGCTTGCGGCGAGCTGGCGTTGCACGGGCCGGCCTCCGTCCGTCGAAAAGGTCCAGACCTATATCGCACAAGGGGCGGCGACTCGGCAAGGGGTCGTTGTCAGTGGGGTGCGCTTCACTGGAATCGTCACGCTCCGTAGTCGAACCAGGGGGAATCATGACGGACCGTACGACCTATGTGAGCCTTGCCGGAGTGCGCCTGCGCGGCTGGACCGACGCGATGGTGCGGGACCTGCTCGGCACCCCGGACGTGCAGGGGCGCGATCCGCGCCGCTGGTCCCTCGCGCCCGTGCGGCTCTATCTGCTGGCCCGGGTGGAGACGGTGGAGCGGACGCCGGAGTTCGCCGAGACGGCCGCGCTCTGCCGGGCCCGGGCCTCGGCCGCCGGGGTCCACGCGGAGCGGCGGCGGGCCGCCGTCCTGGCCGCGATCCGCGCGGAGCCGATCGAGGTGCCCCTGCTGCCCCGGCCCGAGCTGGAGCGGCGGGCCGTGCGGCACCGGCATCTGCTGGGAGCGCGGAGCCCCGGGCCGGGCCCCGCCGCGGCCCCGGGTCCCGCCGTGCCCCCGGGTCCCGCCGCGGCCCCGGGCGGCGCACCGGCCGGGGCGGCGGCCGCGCCCGCGTCCGCGTCCGGATCCATGGCCGTGCCCCCGCCCGCCGGGGCGCTCGTGCGGTGGCAGGTGAGCTATCTGCGACACGCCCTGTCGCGGTACGAGGCGCTGCTCGACGGTCTGTACGGGGAGGCCGGACGCGGCGAGGCGGAACGGCTGCTGAGGCGGCGGTTGTACGAGGCGATCGCCGCCGCCTACCCCTCGCTGGCCGGGGAGTGCCGGCGCCGGATCGCGGTCGAGCGGTGAGGGCCTTCGGTGGCCGTCACTCCGTCAGCAGGCGGGTGATCGCGCGGCAGGCCGCCGGGACCGGGGCCACGACGCGGACCGCGCAGCGGACGCGGAGCTCCTCGGCGGCCTCGCCGAGCGGGCCGCCGCCGATGACGACGGCGCGGGCCCCGTCGCGTTCGGCGCAGGCGCGGACGGCGCGTTCCAGCCGGTCGAGGAGGAGCACCGGATCGGCGGAGAGGCGCTCGGGGGCGCCGGCGGTGAGCCGGAGGCCGGTGTACCGGTCGGCGAGGCCGAGCGCGGTCACGCGCGCGTGGATGGCGTCGGCGAGGAGCGGGGTGGTGGTGGCGATCCCGAAGGGCGTTCCTTCGGCGGCCGCCTCCAGGAGCGCCGCCTCGCCGAGGCCGACCACCGGGATCCCGGCCGGGGCGGCCGCCTCGCGCAACCGCGCGAGGCCCGGGTCCCCGAAGGCGGCGACGAGGAGGGCGGCGCAGTCGCCCTCGGCCGTGGCGCGGAGGCCCGCGGCGAGGACCTCGGGCGCGGCGGCCCGCAGGGCCTCCGGGTCGGTGAGCATCTCCGGGCCCCGGGCGACGGTCACGCCCCGGACGGGTCGGGCGGGGCCGAGGGCGCGCCGGGCGAGGGCGGTCATCATCGCGGTCGTGGCGGTGGAGGTGTTGGGGTTGACCAGCACCACGGCCCCGGCCCGCGTGCGGTCAACACGCACCGGGGCCCCGGCCCCCGCGGCGTGCGCGGGGACCGGGGCGGGCGGTGGGTCGAGGAGCGGGTTCAGTGGACGTGCGCCGCCTTCGCCGAGGCGCTGCCGGAGATCTCCTCGCCGGGCTCCATGGGCGCGGTGACCTCGTCGGCGTCGCGGCCCCGGCCCAGGTGGTTGAAGACCACGTTGAGGAGGACGGCGGCGACGCAGCCGGTGGAGATGCCGGAGTCCAGGATGATCTGCGCGGTCTCCGGGAAGGCGTGGTAGAAGTCCGGCTTCGTGATCGGGATGATGCCGACGGCCAGCGAGACGGCCACGATCAGCACGTTGTTGTCCTTCTCCAGGCCGGCCTTGACCAGGGTCTGGATGCCGCTGGCGGCGACCGAGCCGAAGAGGACGACACCCGCGCCGCCGAGGACCGGCCGGGGCACGACCGAGATGAGCGAGGCGGCGACCGGCGAGAGGCCCATCAGGACCAGGAAGCCGCCGCCGGCGGCGACGACGAAGCGGCTGCGGATCCTGGTCATGGCGACCAGGCCGATGTTCTGCGCGAAGGCGCTGCACATGAAGCCGTTGAAGAGCGGGCTGAGCGCGGAGCCGAGGGTGTCGGCGCGCAGTCCGGCCGCGATGGTCTTCTCGTCGGCGGGCCGCTCGACGATCTCGCCGAGCGCCAGCATGTCGGCGGTCGACTCGGTCATGGAGACCAGCATGACCACGCACATGGAGATGATCGCGGCGAGGGCGAACTGCGGGGCGCCGAAGTGGAAGGGGGTCGGGAAGCCGACGATGTCGGCCTCCTGCACCGGGCTGAAGTCGGTGACCCCGAAGGGTATGGCGATGAGCGTGCCGAGGACGAGGCCGACCAGGACGGCGACCTGCTTGAGGAAGCCGCGGGTGAAGCGACGGAGCAGCAGGACCACGACGAGCGTGATGCCGGCGAGCGACAGGTACGTGGTCGAACCGTAGTCCTGGGCCTTGGGGTTGGGCCCCTGGGCCCAGCCGAACGCGACCGGGAGGAGGGAGACGCCGATGAGGGTGATCACGGAGCCGGTGACGACCGGCGGGAAGAACCGCACGAGCCGGGAGAAGAAGGGGGCGGCGGCGAAGCCGAGGAGTCCGGCGACGATGATCGCCCCGAAGATCACGGGAAGCGCGTCGGCCTTGTTCTCGGTGGTGTCGACGATCGCCAGCATCGGCGCGACGCCGGCGAAGGTGACGCCGTTGACGAACGGCAGCTTGGCGCCGATCTTCCAGATGCCGAGGGTCTGCAGGAAGGTGGCGAGGCCGGCGGTGAAGAGGCTGGCGCCGGTGAGGAAGGTGAGTTCGGTGCCGGAGAGGCCGACGGCCGCTCCGACGATCAGGGGCGGGGCGACGACGCCCGCGTACATGGCGGCGACGTGCTGGAGGCCGCTGGTGAGCATCTTGAGTGGGGGCAGCGTCTCGTCGACCGGATGCTTCTCGCGGTCTTCGGGGGCGGGGCCTGCGTCTGGTGCATTGCGAACCTGGGGCTTGGCGGCCACGGCGGTTCCTCCGGTCGGTTACACGTCGGCGGCGACGAGGGGTTCAGGGAGGTGGTGCGATGCGATGCGAAGTGCAGGAGGTGCGGCTCGTTGCGGGGTGGAGCGGTACCGCGGAAGGGGTGCGGCGCGTTCCGGGGTGGAGCGGTGCCGCTGGAGGGGGCGCGGTGCGGGACGGGTGCCCGGTGTGGGGGTGCGGGCACGCTTCACCGTCCCGGGTGGTGCCGTACGCACACGGCGTACGGCACCACCCGGTCGGGCTGCCGCGGACCCCGCTCGGGTCCGCGGCGACCGGCCGAGGGCCGTCCCCCTCGGTCGGACTCCATGGGGAGGGTCAGCTCTGGGCCGTGATCCGGGCCAGGCGCTGCGCCTCCGCGCGCGCGTCGCGCGCGATCTGCTCCTCGTCGGCGAACAGGAGTCGGTTGTTCTCGACGATCTGCTTGCCGTTGACGAAGGAGGCGGTGACCGGGGCCGCCGCGCCGAAGACGATGGCGGTGACCGGGTCGGCGATCGAGGAGTGGCCGAGGCCGTCGATCTTCCAGAGGACGAAGTCGGCGAGCTTGCCGGCCTCCAGCGAGCCGATGTTGTCGGCGCGGCCGAGGACCTGCGCGCCGCCGTAGGTGCCGAGGCGCAGGGCCTGGCGGGCGTTGAGCGCGGCCTCGCGGTGGGCGCCGAGGCGGTTGATGAGGAGCGCGTTGCGCAGCTCGGTGTGGAGCTCGCCGGACTCGTTGGAGGCGGTGCCGTCGACGCCGAGGCCGACGGGGACGCCCGCCTTGAGCATGTCCGGTACGCGGGCGATGCCGGCGGCGAGGCGCGCGTTGGAGGAGGGGCAGTGCGCCACACCGGTCTTGGTGCGGGCGAAGGCCTCGATGTCGGAGTCGTTCATGTGGACGCAGTGCGCCATCCACACGTCCTCGCCGAGGAAGCCGGTCGACTCGAAGTAGTCCGTCGGGCCCATGCCGAAGAGCTCGTGACAGAACTTCTCCTCCTCCACGGTCTCCGAGCCGTGGGTGTGCATGCGCACGCCGAGGCGGCGGCCGAGGGCGGCGCCCTCGCGGAGCAGCTCGGTGGAGATCGAGAAGGGCGAGCAGGGGGCGACGGCGACCTGGGTCATCGCGTCGAAGGAGGCGTCGTGGTACTTCCGCACCGTCTCCTCGGTCGCGGCGAGCGCGCCCTCGGTGGTCTCGACGGCGAAGTCCGGCGGCAGGCCGCCGTCCTTCTCGCTGCGGTCCATGGAGCCGCGGGCCAGGGTGAAGCGGACGCCCATGTCGGAGGCCGCGCCGATGATGGCGCCGGACAGGTCGCCGGAGCCCTGCGGGTAGACGTAGTGGTGGTCCATGGCCGTGGTGACACCGCCGCGGGCCATCATCGCCAGGGAGCCCTGCGCGGCCACGCGGACCATCGACTCGTCGATCCGGGACCACGTCGGGTAGAGCGCGACCAGCCAGTTGAACAGGTTGTGGTCGGTGGCCAGGCCTCGGGTGATCCACTGGTAGAAGTGGTGGTGGGTGTTGACCAGACCGGGCGTCACCAGGTGACCGGTGGCGTCGATCCGGCGGACCACGTTCTCCAGGCCCTCGGGCGCCCTGCCGGCGCCGATGGACTCGATCTTGTTGTCGGCGACGACGAGGTGGCCGGAGGCGTACTCGGTGTCGTTCGCGTCGACGGTCGCGATCGCCGCGTTCTCGATGACGATGCGCTGGGCTGCCGAAGGTGCTGCCATGGCGGTGCTTCCTTCATTCCTCGGGGATGGTTCGGGCACGGCAGGACCCTAGGAGGATTTGAGTGCCGGAGCCGCGTGACGGCTCCGGGTGCCGAGATGGTGGAAGAACAGGTTCAGCAGGACGGCCACGAGCGCGCCCGCGCTGATGCCGGAGCCGAGCACCGTCTGCGCCCAGGCGGGGAAGCCGGCGTAGAAGGTGGGCGCGGCGAGCGGGATGATGCCCGCTCCGAGCGCGACGGCCACCAGGATGATGTTGGAGCTGTCGTCGAGTCCGGCCTCGGACAGGGTGCGGATGCCGCTGACCGCGATCGAGCCGAAGAGGACGATGCCGGCGCCGCCGAGGACGGGCATCGGGACCATGGAGACGACCGCGCCGAGGACGGGGAAGGCGCCGAGGACGAGGAGGGCGCCGCCGGCGACGGCGACCACGTACCGGGAGCGGACCCGGGTCAGCGAGACGACGCCGACGTTCTGCGCGAAGGCGGAGGTCGGGAAGCCGCCGAAGACGGGGCCGAGCAGGGTGGCGATGCCGTCGGTGCGCAGGCCGCGGGTGATGGTCTTCCCGTCGCTGCGGCGCTCGCAGATCTCGCCGAGGGCGAGCATGCCGGCGCTGGACTCGGTCATGAGGACCAGCATCACGATGCACAGGGAGAGGATCGCGGCGGGCTGGAACTCGGGGGCTCCGAAGGCGAAGGGGGCGGGCAGGGCCGCGACGGGAGCCTCCCGCAGGGCGCTGAAGTCGGCCATCCCGAAGGGGATCGCGGCGAGGGTGCCGATGAGCAGGCCGAGCAGCAGGGCGATCTGCTTGACGAAGCCCTTGCCGAAGCGCTGGAAGAGCAGGACGACGACGAGGGTGAAGCCGGCGAGCGCCAGGTACTTCATGGCGCCGAAGTCGGCGGCGGTCTTGTCGCCGCCCTGGGCCCAGCTGACGGGCACCGGCATCAGGGTGACGCCGATCAGGGTGATGACGACGCCGGTGACGAGCGGCGGGAAGAAGCGCAGGAGCCTGCCGAAGAAGGGTCCGACGGCGAGGCAGAAGACTCCGGCGACCATCACCGCGCCGTAGATGGCGGGGAGCTGGTGTCCGGGGGCGCTGGTCTCGGCGATGGCGAGCATCGGGGCGATGCCGGCGGACGAGGCGGCGTTGACGAACGGGAGCCGGTTGCCGGCGAAGCGTCCGAGGCCGAGGGTCTGCAGGATGGTCGCGCAGCCGGCGATGAGCAGGCTGGCCGCGATGAGCCGTGTCATTCCTGCGGCGTCCAGGCCGACGGCCTGGCCGATGATGAGCGGAGGGGTGACGACGCCGGCGTACATGGCGGCGATGTGCTGGAGTGCCGCGGGGACGAGCCGCGAGGCGGGGAGCTTTTCGTCCACCGGATGGCATTCGGCCGAGGCCGGTCCCGGGGTGGACGGAGGGGTGGAACACGGGCCTTCGGCGGTTGCCGGCCCCTTTGCAGGCTGTGCCATGAGATTCCCTCCGGTCTGGTGCGGCCCCCGCCCGACTGCGGGCGGGCGGGGGCCGGTCACTCAGATGCCGCTTAGAGGTTGGTCATGTCGACCGGGATCTGCGCCGTGGCTCCGTCGCGGAGGACGGTGGCCTCGATGAGGCCGTACATGCGGTCGGCGGCGTAGTAGACCTCGTTGTCGTTCTTCAGGCCGAAGGGCTCGAGGTCCACCAGGAAGTGGTGCTTGTTCGGGAGCGAGAAGCGGACTTCGTCGATCTCCGAGCGGTGGTTGATGATGCGCGTGGCCATCTGGTACAGCGTCTGCTGGAGGGAGTACGAGTACGTCTCCGAGAAGGCCTCGAGCATGTGCTTCCTGGTCTGCTCGTAGGACCGCTCCCAGTTGGGCATGCGCTGGTCGTCGTCGGTCCAGTTGAACCGCCAGCGACCGGACACCTGGGTGGCCAGGATGCGGTCGTACGCCTCCTGGAGCGTCGTGTACTTGTCCTTGATGTAGCCCCAGAACTCCGAGTTGGTGGAGTTCATGACGACGAGGTCCTTGAGGCCGGAGATGACCTCCCACTTCTCGCCGTCGTAGGTGATCTGGGTGACGCGGGTCTCCTGGCCCTTGCGGGCGAAGGAGTGGTTGACCTCGTCGGCGCCGATGAACTTGGAGTTGGCGTCGGAGGAGGCGATGCGCTCCCAGGCGTACTCCTCGATCCGGATCCGCGCCCGGTGGATCGGCTCCTGGCTCGTCACGAAGTGGCGGGCGAGGTGGATGCCGAACTGCTCGGCGGACTCGATGCCGTACTCCTTGGCGAACGCGAAGACGGTGTTCTTCGTCGTGTCGGTGGGGAGGCAGTGGGCGTTGGAGCCGGTGAGGTGGACGTCGTCGAGGTCGCCGGAGAGGGCGACGGAGACGTTCAGGTCCTTGATGTGGTGGGTGGCGCCGTCCCGCGTGATCTTGACGACGCGGTTCTCTGCTTTGCCGTACTGGTTCTGGCCGAGAATCGTGGGCATGTCTGCTAGCTCCCTCGGTAAACGGAGTAGCCGAACGGGTTGAGCAGCAGCGGTACGTGGTAGTGCTCGCCCGGCTTGACGGCGAACGTGATCGCCACCTCCGGGAAGAACGCACCGCTGTCCCTTACGCGGGGGGCGTCCTGCTGCGCCTCGGCTTGCTTCTTGGCGAAGTACGTCTCGGTCTCGAAGTCGAGACGCACGTGGGTGGTTTCTTCCGGCAGCGCCGGCAGGTCCTTGCAGCGCCCGTCCGCGTCGGTGGCGGAGCCGCCGAGCGTGACCCACTGCGCGTCGGAGCCGCTGCGGGCCGCGAGCGTGATGGCCACGCCCTCGGCCGGGCGGCCGATGCTGGTGTCCAGGATGTGCGTGGACACCGAGGCGGTGGTGTCGGTGCTCATGCGGAGCTCTCTTCCTCGGAGGTCTCGGAGGTCTCGGGGTTCTCGGTGGTCTCCACGAGACGGTTCAGCCGGATGCGGTTGATCTTGCCCAGTTCGGTGCGGACGATCTCCCGCTCCGTCTCGGGTGAGTTCCCGATCCGTTCCCGGACCGCGTCGCGCATCTGCTCGCCGGTCCTGCCGGTGGCGCAGATGAGGAAGACATGACCGAACTTCTCCTGATAGGCCAGGTTCAGTTCGAGCATCTCGGCCTTGAGCTCCGCGGAGGCGCCGGCCATCCCGCTCTGCTCGCGGGAGGAGGTCGGGTCCCCTGCCTTCGGACGACCGATCGGCGGGTGCCCCGCCATCGCCTCGGCCAGGTCCTCGGTGGTCAGCTCGGCCATGGCGGCGTCGCTGGCGAGGAAGAGGGCTTCGGCGGTGGAGTACGGGCGCTGGGCGAGGACCTTGCTCCCCCACGCCGAACTGGAACACACCTCGTGGAGCGCGGCGGCGGCCTCGCTGTCCGAGGAGGTGTTGAACCGGGTGAGGCCCGGTGTCGTACCTGAAGTCACGGGAAGCCTCCGTGGCTGTTTTTCGCTGTGCGTCGGACGGGCTGCGGATAGCTAACGCCCTCCGCAACACAACGTCAACACTTTGTTGAAAACTCGGCCACACAAAAGCCGTCGTCCCGACATCTGGACGACGGCTCCCGGTCACACATGATCAACTACTCGGCCTTGGCGGCTTTTTCCCTGTTCAGGGCGGTCTCCCGGTTCAGGTAGTTGTACACCGTGAAGCGGCTGACGCCGAGCGCGCCCGCCACCGTCTCCACCCCGTGGCGCACCGAGAAGGCACCGCGTGCCTCCAGGATCCGGACGACTTCCTGCTTCGCCTTGCGGTCCAGTTCGGCCAGCGGCATCCCGTGCCGCCGTTCCATCGCCGCGAGGATGTGGTCCAGGGAGTCCGAGAGCTGGGGCAGGCGCACGGCGAGCACGTCCTCGCCCTCCCAGGACAGGACGACGTCGTCGCCCTCCGCCTGCGCGGGGACGAGCAGCTCGGCGCCCATGGCGTCCACCAGGGGCTTCACCGCCGCGACCAAGGGGTGCTCGCTCACTTCCCGTCCTCCCCGATCACGTTCACCTGGAGCGAGACGCGCGTGGCGCCGGCCGCCAGTGACTCGCGCAGCAGGGCGTCGACGGCGGTGAGCACCGCGTCGGCGTCGCCTTCCGCCGTGTTGCCGAAGGGACCTACGTCGACCGCGTCCAGCTCGGCCGACTGGATGACCTCACGGGCCACGACCGCGTGCGCCGGCGCCTCGTCGAGGTCGAACGGCTCGGTCGTGAACTCCACTCTCAAACGCTCCATGGCCCCACGCTAAGGCCCCACCCGCCCCCACGGGAGCCCCGGACCTGCGGGGACCTCTTGACAAGTGCGCCGCCCGCCTTGCAACATTCCGTCAGACAGAAACTTACTTCCGCAATACGGAAGGAGCGCCGCCCCTCATGGGATACTCGGACCAGCGCTTCGATGTGAACCTGTCGATCCTCTTCACGGAACTCCCGCTCCTGGAGCGCCCCGCGGCCGCCGCCGCGGCGGGCTTCACCGCGGTCGAGCTGTGGTGGCCCTGGATCGACACCGCCACCCCCGAGCAGAGCGAGCTCGACGCCCTCAAGAAGGCCCTTGAGGACGCCGGCACCCAGCTGGTGGGCCTGAACTTCTACGCCGGGCAGCTCCCCGGCCCGGACCGCGGAGCCCTCTCCGTGCCCGGGGAAGAGTCGGACCGCTTCCGCGCCAACATCGAGGTGGCCGCCGACTTCGCCGCCTCGGTCGGCTGCAAGGCGCTCAACGCCCTCTACGGCAACCGCGTCGAGGGTGTGGACCCGCAGATCCAGGACGCCCTCGCCCTGGAGAACCTGGTGCTGGCGGCCCGCGCGGCCGACCGCATCGGCGCGATCCTCCTCGTCGAGACCCTCAACAAGCCGGAGTCGCCGCTCTACCCGCTGGTGAGCGCCCCCGCCGCGATCGAGGTCGTCGACAAGGTGAACGCGGCCACCGGCCTCGGCAACGCCAAGTTCCTCCTCGACATCTACCACCTGTCGATGAACGGCGAGGACGTCAGCCAGGTCATCGCGGAGTACGCGGCCAAGACCGGCCACGTCCAGATCGCGGACAACCCGGGCCGCGGCGCGCCGGGCACCGGCGAGCTCCCCCTGGAGCAGCTGCTCGACGAGCTGAAGAAGGCCGGTTACGACGGCTGGGTCGGCCTGGAGTACAAGGCCGCCGACGCCGCCGCCTCCTTCGAATGGCTGCCGGCCGAGGCCCGCCCCGCCCGCTGACGCAGGCCCCCTCCCCGTACCACCTTGTTTTGAGAGGCACCCTCATGAGCACCCTCCCCAAGATCGCTTGGATCGGCCTCGGCATCATGGGCTCCCCCATGTCCGAGAACCTCCTGAAGGCCGGTTACTCGGTCACCGGCTTCACCCTGGAGCAGGACAAGCTGGACCGCCTGGCCAAGGCCGGCGGCACCGCGGCCGGCTCGATCGCCGAGGCCGTCAAGGACGCCGACGTCATCATCACGATGGTGCCCGCCTCCCCGCAGGTCGAGGCCATCTCCTACGGCCCCGAGGGCATCCTGGAGAACGCCAAGCAGGGCGCGCTGATCGTGGACATGTCCTCGATCACCCCGCAGACCTCGGTCGACCTGGCGAAGAACGCCAAGGAGAAGGGCATCCGCGTCATCGACGCTCCCGTCTCCGGCGGCGAGGCCGGCGCCATCGAGGCCGTCCTCTCGATCATGGTCGGCGGCGAGCAGGCCGACTTCGACGAGGCCCTCCCGATCCTGGAGGCCCTCGGCAAGACCATCGTGCTCTGCGGCCCGCACGGCTCCGGCCAGACGGTGAAGGCCGCCAACCAGCTGATCGTCGCCGTCAACATCCAGGCGTGCGCCGAGGCCGTGGTCTTCCTGGAGAAGTCGGGCGTGGACCTGAACGCCGCCCTCGACGTCCTCAACGGCGGTCTGGCCGGCTCGACCGTGCTGACCCGCAAGAAGGACAACTTCCTGAACCGGGACTTCAAGCCCGGCTTCCGGATCGACCTGCACCACAAGGACATGGGCATCGTCACCGACGCCGCCCGCAACGTCGGTGCGGCCCTCCCGGTCGGCGCGGTCGTCGCCCAGCTCGTCGCCTCGCTGCGCGCGCAGGGTGACGGCGGCCTGGACCACTCGGCCCTGCTGCGCGCCGTCGAGCGCCTCTCCGGCCAGCAGGTCTGATCCCTGGGGCCTGTCTTCCGGGCCAGGCCCCAGCCCCTTCCCGGGGCCCCTGATTTCCGGTCGGCGGCGGCGCTGACAACCTGTCCTGTCGCGCCCAGGCGTCGCCGCCGACCGGAACACCACACTTCATTTTCAACAAACTGTTGACGCATTGTTCGAGGCGAATTTACGCTCCTCGCACCCCGCCAGCAGAGCTCCCGTACGGAAGGTCACGATGTCGAAGCGCGTGCTTACGACCGAGTCCGGCGCCCCCGTCGCCGACAACCAGAACTCCGCCACCGCCGGCGTCGGTGGCCCTCTCCTCCTCCAGGACCAGCACCTGCTGGAGAAGCTCGCGCGCTTCAACCGTGAGCGGATCCCGGAGCGCGTGGTGCACGCCCGCGGCTCCGGCGCGTACGGCTACTTCGAGGTGACCGACGACGTCACCGCGTACACCAAGGCGAACTTCCTCGGCGAGGTCGGCAAGCGGACCGAGACCTTCATCCGCTTCTCCACCGTGGCCGACTCGCTCGGCGGCGCGGACGCGGTCCGCGACCCCCGCGGCTTCGCCCTGAAGTTCTACACCGAAGAGGGCAACTACGACCTCGTCGGCAACAACACTCCGGTGTTCTTCATCAAGGACCCGATCAAGTTCCCCGACTTCATCCACTCGCAGAAGCGCGACCCCTTCACGGGCCGTCAGGAGCCGGACAACGTCTGGGACTTCTGGGCGCACTCCCCCGAGGCCACCCACCAGATCACCTGGCTCATGGGCGACCGCGGCATCCCGGCCTCGTACCGTCACATGAACGGCTACGGCTCGCACACCTACCAGTGGACCAACGAGGCGGGCGAGGCCTTCTTCGTCAAGTACCACTTCAAGACGAACCAGGGCATCCGCTCCCTCT
Organism: Streptomyces sp. NPDC053513; assembly: GCF_044544765.1. NCBI lineage: Bacteria > Bacillati > Actinomycetota > Actinomycetes > Kitasatosporales > Streptomycetaceae > Streptomyces > Streptomyces sp. NPDC053513. The sequence continues at coordinate 56,493 of NZ_JBITXP010000014.1, read as the reverse complement.
CCGCCGAGCAGGCCGCCGAGCTCGTCGGCAAGGACGCCAACTCGCACCAGACCGACCTGCTCCAGGCCATCGAGCGCGGTGTGAACCCCTCCTGGACCCTGTACGTCCAGATCATGCCGGCCGCCGAGGCCGCGGACTACCGCTTCAACCCGTTCGACCTCACCAAGGTGTGGCCGCACGCCGACTACCCGCTGCAGCGCGTGGGCCGCCTGGTCCTCGACCGCAACCCGGACAACGTCTTCGCCGAGGTCGAGCAGGCCGCGTTCTCCCCGAACAACTTCGTCCCGGGCATCGGCCCCTCGCCGGACAAGATGCTCCAGGGCCGCCTCTTCGCCTACGCGGACGCCCACCGCTACCGCCTCGGTGTGAACCACACCCAGCTCCCGGTGAACGCCCCCAAGGCGACCGTGGCCGAGAACTACGGCCGCGACGGCTTCATGGCCACCCGCAACGGCTCGCGCCACGACAAGAACTACGAGCCCAACTCGTACCAGGGCCCGGCCCAGACCGACGCCGCGCTCTCCGCGCCGCTCGCGATCCACGGCTGGACCGGCACCCACGAGGCTCCGCAGCACGCCAAGGACGACGACTTCTTCCAGGCCGGCGAGCTCTACCGCCTGATGTCCGAGGACGAGAAGAAGCGCCTGGTCGCCAACATCGCCGGTGGCCTGTCCCAGGTGTCCCGCGAGGACGTCATCGAGAAGAACCTCGCGCACTTCGCCGCCGCCGACGCGGACTACGGCAAGCGCGTGCGCGAGGCCGTCGAGGCCCTGCGCGAGGACTGATCCCTCAGCAACACCCAGACTGCGTACCGCGCCTGACGGGAGGTCAGTGCGGTACGCGGTCCGGATCGCCGGCCCGGATGAGGGGTGGTCGGCGAACCGGACAAGCGTGAGGACCGCGGCGGCTCCGAGCCAGTGCGGTGGTCAGGACGCCGGGCCCCCTTCTTGACCTGAAGGAAGGGGAACCGCCACGGCGCCCGTCGGCACCGCCGCGGTCCCAACGCCCCCTCTCCCGAGGGGATCCCGCAACAACCGCGACATCCGCATCACACGCAGTACACGCAGTACCCGCAACACCCCGAGACTCCGCCCGGCGACGCGAACGTCCTGTCGCGCCAGCCTCGTGCCGCCGGGCGGTCACCAACGGGAGAGCGCGGAACCAGGTTTACGGTCCCTGGTTCCGCGCTCTTCTTCTTTTTCGGCGCGGGCGAGCAGGAACGTCACGGCGAGCGAGGCGAGGGCGAGCAGCACCATCCCCGTACGCGGTGACGTGTACTGGGCGAGGGTGCCGGCCAGCGCCGCGCTCATCCCCTGGAACGCCAGCATCCCCGAGGTGTGCAGCCCGAGGGCGTGACCGCCCAGCTCCTCCGGCACCAGCGCCATGAGCCGCTCCTGGTGCAGCAGGCTCGCCCCGTACCCGACCGCCGACACCGTCACGAGGACGAGCGCGAGGGGAAGCACCGGATCGAGCGCGAACAGCAGGAACGGGGCCGCGAGCAGCGCCTGGAGCGGGAAGCGGGCCCGGCCGCGCAGCCGCGCCGGCAGGAAGCGGCCGACGGCGGTGTCCCCGGCCAGCATCCCGAGCGCGCCGCAGGCGAAGAGGAGCCCGGCGCGCTCGGGGGCGTACGGCACGAAGAGGGACTCGCAGCCGACGACGAGCCCGTTCGGCACCCAGAGCGCGAGGTAGGCGCGGCGGCGGGCGGGGACGGCCCAGAGCCGTCCGTTGGTGCGCCGGGTCTCGGCGACCGAGGGCCGTCCGGCGGCGCGAGGCGGGCGCGCCCCGAGACCGAGGCGGGCGGTCAGGGCGGCGGCGAGGTAGAGCCCGGCACCGGCGAGGACCGTGCCGCGGGGCGAGAGCAGGGCGACGAGGAGCCCGCCGGTGGCGAAGCCGCCGATCTGGCAGGCGCCGACGGCCATGTTCGTCACGGAGCGGCCCAGGAGGTACTCCTCGCGCGGGAGGATCTCGTTCAGGAGCCCGTGGCGCACCCCGCCGCCCAGCGAGGCCGCGAGCCCCTCGGCGAGCAGGACCGCGAAGACCGCCCAGGTCGGCAGGGCGGGGACCGCCAGGACGGCGGTGCCCAGGGCGAAGAAGAGGGCGGTCCCCCAGAGCGCGGTGCGCGGCGGCAGCCGGTCGGCGGCGGAGAGCAGGGTGGTCGCGCCGAGGAGCTGCGCGAGCGAGGGGCCGAAGAGGGCCAGGGCGGAGAGAAGGGGGGAGCCGGTCGCGCGGAAGACGAGCGTGGCGAGACCGAGCCCCGCGACGGTCTGCGCGGCGGTGTGGACGGCGCCGGTGAGGAAGAGCGGGGTGAACTCGGGGGTGCGGAAGAGCGCGCGGTAGCGGGGCATGCGGGGAGTCTCGGAGGACGTGGCGGACCGCCGGTAATGTTTCGCGGGGAGGCGAAACATGGGCTGGTGGCGGATCGGCACGGACACCCTGGCGGGGAGCTCGTTCGTGCTCTCGCCGCTCGCCGAGACGGTCGCCTCGCTCAAGACCCTGCACGCGGCGGCCGCCTCGCATCCGGGCGAGCGCGCCTGGCTCGGCCGGCACCTGCCCGCGTACCGGGAGCGGCTCGCGGCCGAGCCGCTCGACGCGCTGCTCGTGCGGGCCGCGATCGGGCCCACCTGGAACGCGGACTTCCTCACCCCCACCCCGCTGGGCGACCGCGAGCGGAGCTTCGAGGAGGAGGTCGGGGCGGTCCTGGCGACCGGACCGGCCGACGCCGTCGACCAGTTGGCGGTGGCGATCGGCGGACCGGTGCCGGAGCCGCTGCGCTCGGCACGGGACCTGCCGGAGCGGCTCGCGGGCGTGCTCGGCTGGGTGTGGCGGGAGACGGTGCGGCCGGAGTGGGCGCGGCGGCGGCGGATCCTGGAGGCCGACGTGCTGGCGCGGACGGCGCTGCTGAGCCGCGGCGGCTGGGCGGCGGCGCTCGACGAGCTGTCTCCGGGGAGGACGCGCTGGCTCGGCGACGGGCGGCTCCAGGTCAACACCCGTGACTACCCGCCGCGTTCGGTCGACGGGGGGCGGCTGCTGTTCGTGCCGGTGACACCGGCGACCGGCTGGGTGTCCTGGGAGGGGACGGAGCGCTACGCGATCGTCTACCCCTGCGCGGGGGTCCTGGCGGACACGGCCGGCCCGAGGGTCCCGGAGGCCCTGGGAGCCCTGCTCGGGACGGCCCGCGCCGGGGTGCTGGTACGGCTCGGAACCCCGCTGTCCACCAGCCAGTTGGTGGCGCTCACCGGCCAGGGCCTCGGCTCGGTCGGCCGCCACCTGAAGGTGCTGCTCGACGCCGGACTCGTACGGCGGGGACGGGCGGGCCGCTCGGTGCTGTACGAGTGGACGGAGGCGGGCGCGGTCCTCGTGGCGGCACAGGGAGACCCCCGCCCGGCGCCCGTACGGGCGCGGAAAGGGTGAGGCCCCCGCCCCGGTGCTCCTCGGGGCGGGGGCCGTCTCACGGCTCCGTGATCAGACCTGGAGGGCCTTGATCGCGGTCGGCGCGTGGCCGGGCTCGGTGGCCAGGTCCTCGAACTCGGTGACGTCGCTCATGTCGACCGTCTTGCTCATGGCGATGTTGGTGATGCGCTCCAGGATCGCCTCGACGACGACCGGGACCTGGTGCTCGACGGCCAGCTTCTTGGCCTCCTCCAGCGCCTCGCCCAGCTTGCTCGGGTCCTCGACGCGGATCGCCTTGACGCCCAGGCCCTCGGCGACCTTGACGTGGTCGACGCCGTAGACGCCGATCTCCGGGGTGTTGATGTTCTCGAACTCGAGGTTGACCTCGAAGTTGATGCCGAGGCCGCCCTGCGCCTGGCGGATCAGACCGAGGTAGGCGTTGTTCACGAGGACGTGGACGTAGGGGACCTTGTGCTGGGCGGCGACCGCCAGCTCCTCGATCATGAACTGGAAGTCGTAGTCGCCGGAGAGGGCGACGACCGGGGTCTCCGGGTCGGCGGTGGCGGCACCGATCGCGGCCGGGATCGTCCAGCCGAGCGGGCCGGCCTGGCCGCAGTTGATCCAGTGGCGCGGCTTGTAGACGTGCAGGAACTGCGCGGCCGCGATCTGGGAGAGGCCGATGGTGGTGACGTAGCGGGTCTCCGGGCCGAAGGCCTTGTTCATCTCCTCGTAGACGCGCTGCGGCTTCATCGGGATGTTGTCGAAGTGCGTGCGGCGCTGGAGGGTGGCCTTGCGCTCCTGCGCGGAGGCGGCCCAGGCGGAGAAGTCGGGCAGCTTGCCGGCGGCCTTCCACTCCCTGGCGATCTCGACGAACAGCTCCAGGGCGGCCTTGGCGTCGGAGGCGATGCCGTAGTCCGGGGCGAAGATCTTGCCGAGCTGGGTGGGCTCGATGTCGACGTGGACGAACTTGCGGCCCTTGGTGTACGCCTCCAGGTTGTAGCCCGTGTGGCGGTTGGCCCAGCGGTTGCCGATGCCGAGGACGAAGTCCGACTCCAGGAAGGTCGCGTTGCCGTAGCGGTGCGCGGTCTGGACGCCGACCATGCCGGCGGCGAGCTCGTGGTCGTCCGGGATGGTGCCCCAGCCCATGAGGGTGGAGATGACCGGGATGCCGGTCAGCTCGGCGAACTCGACGAGGAGGTCGGAGGCGTCGGCGTTGATGATGCCGCCGCCGGCGACGATCAGCGGGCGCTCGGACTCCAGGAGGAAGCTCAGGGCCTTCTCGGCCTGGGCGCGGGTCGCGGACGGCTTGTAGACCGGCAGCGGCTCGTAGGTCTCCGGGTCGAACTCGATCTCGGTCAGCTGGACGTCGATCGGCAGGTCGATGAGGACCGGGCCGGGACGGCCGGAGCGCATCAGGTGGAAGGCCTGCTGGAAGACGCCCGGGACCTGCGCGGCCTCCAGGACGGTCGTCGCGGCCTTGGTGACCGGCTTGGCGATCGTGGCGATGTCGACGGCCTGGAAGTCCTCCTTGTGGAGCTTCGAGACCGGGGCCTGGCCGGTGATGCAGAGGATCGGGATGGAGTCCGCGATGGCCGAGTACAGGCCGGTGATCATGTCGGTGCCGGCGGGGCCGGACGTACCGATGCAGACGCCGATGTTGCCGGCCTTGGCACGGGTGTAGCCCTCGGCCATGTGGGACGCGCCCTCGACGTGGCGGGCGAGCGTGTGGGCGACGCCGCCGACGTTCTTGAGCTCGCGGTAGAAGGGATTGATCGCCGCGCCGGGGACGCCGAACGCCTGGGTGACGCCTTCGCGCTTGAGGATCTCAACGGCCGCTGCGGCGGCGGTCATACGAGGCATGGGAGTGCTCCTGCTTCGGCCGGGCGGATCCAGGCGGGCGCCTCGTCTCGGGAGGCCCCGGCGCCTGTTTCCGTAATGCGGAAATGCTGTTCTGCTATACGGAAGCAATGTAGGTCGGGGTCCGGAGAGCCGTCAAGAGAAGTCCGCCCGCCGGGATCACGGAAGTGGCCGAACACCCTCCCCCGGGCCCTCGGATGGGTGGACGATGGGGCGGAACGACAGGGGGTTGGGCTGTGGGCGAGTCGGTACCGGTGCGCTGTCCGGAATGCCTGCGCACGCAGGCGTACACGGCACCCGTCTTCCCCTGCGCGTGCGGGAGCCCCGTCGCGCCACCGGTCCTGGCGGGCGCGGTCGCGGAGCCGATCACGCACCGGAACTGGGCGGACGAATGGGTCACCGTCCGCTGCGGGGCCTGCGGCCACGAGAACGACTGGCCGCACCCGGAACTGGGCTGCCCCTGCGGGACGGTGCTGCGGGTACCGGTGCGCCCGGCGGAACCGGTACCGCCGGCGAACGGAACCGCCGCGGTCGGTTCAAACGGCCCGAGGGGCGGCGTGGCCGGAAGGAGCGGGCCCGCCTCCGGCCGGTCCTGTGGGGATGCCCTCGGGGCGGGCGGGGGCCCTGTGGACGGATCCGGTACGGGCGGTGCCGCCCCCGGCCGGACCGGCACCGGCCACGGCCCGGCGGCGTCCGGTACGACTGCGGCCGGGTCCGGCACGGGAGCTCCCGGCGCCGGTGGAGCGGGGGCGGCCGGGGGCGCGTCCGGCGCCGCGGCGGGCGGCGGACAGGGCGACGGGGCCACCGGCGGGGCCGTCGGGGACACGTCCGGCGACGCGGACGGCGCCACCGGAGGACGGACGAGGGAGGAGGCACCCCTCCGTGAGGTCCCCTCCGCACCCGGAGAAGCCGGGTCCCCGTGGTTCGGTCCGGGACCGAAGGCCCGGGGCCCCGGCCCGGCGGGGCACGGCGCGGGCGGGGCGGGTTCCGCCGGACACGGCACAGGCGAGGCGGGCCCCGCCAGGTACGACGGGGCCGGGACCGGCCCCACCGGGCACGGCACGGAAGAGGCCGACTCCGCCGGACACGGCACGGACGGGATCGGCCCCACCCGGCACGGCGCAGCCGGGACCGGCCCCACCGGGCACGGCACGGATGGGACCGGCCCCGCCGGACACGGCTCGGGCGGGAGCGGGCCCGTGGGGCACCGTCCGTTCGCCGAGCGGTACCCCGTGCGCGTCCCGCTGCCGTCCACGGCGCCCCGGCCGGCTCCGCTGCGCGGAGCGTTCCGGCCGGTGACGATCCGGACCTCGCGGGACGCGGTCGCGGCGGCGGCCGGGTATCTGCGCTGGCTCGGCTTCAGGGACGTCGTGCAGCCCGAGGAGCGCCCGGCGTCCGGCGTGGACCTGCGGGGCCCCGGCCTGGTCGCCCAGGTCGACCCGAGCACCCGGCCCACCGGGCTGCGGGCCGTCGAGTGCCTCTGGCTCAACGGTCTGAGCACGGCCGCCGTGAGCGTGTTCTTCTCACTCGCGGGCTACACCCCGGAGGCCCGCTCGCGAGCCGCCGAGGTCGGTCTCCCGCTCTTCGTCCTCGACCTGACCGGCACCCCGCAGCCGGCCAACGACGCCGCGGAGGAACTGACGGCGGGCGGCGCCTGAGCCTCACGACTCCTCGGCATCCGAAATCGGCCATTCACGCGTGACGATCACGCTCCACCGGGCACAACACCCTCGGGGGGTGGGCGTCATGCCGACGGGGACGTGGTGGTTCATCGGAGCTGCGTGGGGAGAGCTGCTGCTCGCCGTCGTCCTGCTGAGAACCCCCGGCGGGACGAGCGGCGCGAGCGACGTGCCGCCGCCGCAGGCCCTCGCGCTGCTGCGCGGCGGGCGGCGGGCGGCCGTCACCGTGGCGCTGGTGGCGCTGCACCAGCGCGGGGCGGTCGCCGCGGGCCGTAAACGTACGATTCGGGCCAATGGCGGACCGGGCCGCACGCGTGACCCCGTACAGCTCGGGGTGCACGGCGCGCTGCACCGCGCCCTCGCGCTGCGGACGCTCACGCAGCGCCCCGAGGCGCGGCGGGCCGTGGACGCGCTGCGCGGCGACCTGTGCGGCGCCGGGCTGCTGCGGCCCCCGGCGCGGCTGTGGGCCGCCCGCGCGCTGCTGGGGTGCGTACCGGTGACGGTGATGGCCGGACCGTTCGCGGCCGGGGCGTCCGGGGCGGACCTCGCGGTGGCGCTCGCGGCCGGGATGCCGCCGGTCCTCGTGGCCCCGGCGCTGCTGCGGTTGCCGGACACGACGGGGGCGGCGCGACGGCTCCTCGCCGACCTGCGGGAGCGGTATCCGCTGCCGGCGCACCGGCGCGAGGTGACGGACGGGTGGCTCGTCCAGCTGTACGTGGCGCTGTACGGGGATCCGGCCCTGGCCCTGTTCCTGCCCCGTTTCTCGCGCGACGGCGGACTCCTCGACCGGCCGCCGGCGGACGGAGGTCCGGACGCGGGCGGTGCCTCGTGCTGAGGCCGCGTCATACTGTCGTATGCGCATCAGAGCGGCCGCTCCGGCCGAACTCCCGCTGCTCCAGGACATCGAACGGGCGGCGGGTGAGCCGTTCCGCGCCCTCGGCATGGCGGCGATCGCCGACGACGACCCGCTGCCCCTGGACGTCCTGGAGACCTACCGCCGTGCGGGCCGGGCGTGGGTGGCGGTGGACGCCGCCGACCGCCCGGTCGCGTACCTGCTCACGGACACGGTCGACGGCGCCGCCCACATCGAGCAGGTGTCGGTGCACCCGGACGCCGCCCGCCGGGGCGTCGGCCGGGCGCTGATCGAGCACCTGGCGGCGGCCGCCGGGGAGCAGGGCCTGGCGGCCCTGACGCTGACGACCTTCGCCGAGGTCCCGTGGAACGCCCCGTACTACGCGCGGCTCGGCTTCCGCCCGCTCGCCGACTCCGACCCGGCGCTGACGGAGGGCCTGCGCGCCATCAGCCGCGCCGAGGCGGCCCACGGCCTGTCGCTCTGGCCCCGCGTCTGCATGCGCCGGGAGCTGGTCCGGGAGCCTAGGCCGTCTCTTCCGGATCTCGCCTCGCCCACGCCGCCCGGCACCGCACCTCGCCGCGTTGCCGGAAAGCCCGAGGACGTCCAGTGATCGGGCATTCCTCCGCCTTGCGAGGCACGGCACCGGACGACGCGGGCTCAACCGGCAGGATCCGGAAGAGACGGCCTAGCCCTCCTCGCCGTACCTCTGCCTGAGTTCCACCTTCCGCACCTTCCCGCTCACCGTCATCGGGAACTCGGTGAGGATCTCCACCCTGCGCGGGATCTTGTAGTGGGCGAGCCGGTCGCGGCAGAAGGCCGTGATCTCGTCCAGGGTGGGCGGGGCGGCGGGGTCGCGCGGGATCACGCAGGCCAGGATCTCCTCGCCGTACCGCTCGTCGGGGACGCCGACGACCTGGACGTCCGCGATCTTGGGGTGCCCGTAGAGGAACTCCTCGATCTCGCGCGGGTACACGTTCTCCCCGCCCCGGATGATCATGTCCTTGATGCGGCCGACGATCTGCACGTAGCCGTCGTCCCGCATGACCGCGAGGTCCCCGGTGTGCATCCAGCGGCCGGTGTCGATCGCCTCGGCGGTCTTCTCCGGCTCGTCCCAGTAGCCGAGCATCACGCTGTAGCCGCGGGTGCACAGCTCCCCCGCCGTGCCGCGTCCGACGGTCAGCCCGGTCGCCGGGTCGACGACCTTCACCTCGACGTGCGGCATGACGCGGCCGACGGTGCCGGTGCGGCGCTCCAGGTCGTCGTCGCGGCGGGTCTGGGTGGAGACGGGCGAGGTCTCGGTCATGCCGTAGCAGATCGACACCTCCGCCATGTTCATCTCGGCGACGACCCGCTTCATCACCTCGACCGGGCACGGCGAGCCCGCCATGATCCCGGTGCGGAGCGTGGAGAGGTCGTAGTCGGCGAAGTCGGGCAGGTTGAGCTCGGCGATGAACATCGTCGGCACCCCGTACAGCGAGGTGCAGCGCTCCTCCTGGACCGCCCGGAGGGTGGCGGCGGGGTCGAAGGAGGCGGCCGGGATGACCATGCAGGCGCCGTGCGAGGTGGCCGCGAGGTTCCCCATGACCATGCCGAAGCAGTGGTAGAAGGGCACCGGGATGCAGATGCGGTCCTGCTCGCTGTAGGCGATCATCTCGCCCACGAAGTAACCGTTGTTGAGGATGTTGTGGTGGGAGAGCGTGGCGCCCTTCGGGAAGCCCGTCGTCCCCGAGGTGTACTGGATGTTGACGGGCTCGTCGCAGGAGAGCGGTTCCGGACGCAGCTCCCCGGCCGTCCGGGCGAGCAGCGCGTCCCAGCTGGGGTCGCCGAAGTAGACCGCCTCGCGCAACTCCGGGCACTCTCCGCGCACGTGCTCGACCATGGCGCGGTAGTCGCTCGTCTTGTGGGCGAGCGAGGCGAAGAGCAGGGAGATGCCGGCCTGCTTGAGCACGTACGCCAACTCGTGGGCGCGGTAGGCCGGGTTGATGTTGACCATGACGGCGCCGATGCGGGCGGTCGCGTACTGGACGAGCACCCACTCGGCGCAGTTCACCGCCCAGATCCCGACCCGGTCGCCCTTGCGGACCCCGCTGCCGAGCAGGGAGCCGGCCAGCCGGTCGACGTCCGCGCCGAACTCCGCGTACGTCCAGCGGCGGCCGGTGGGGACGTCGACGAGGGCCTCGCGGTCGGGCCAGGCGGCGACGGCCCGGTCGAGGTTGGCGGCGATGGTGTCGCCGAGCAGCGGCGTCCCCGACACCCCGTGCGCGTAGGAGAGTTCCGTAGTGCTCTCCGTCGGGCCGGTCACGTGAGGTCTCCTTCCGCGTACTCCGTGCCGCCGCCCTCCGCCGTCAGCCGGCGCAGTTCGACGCGGCGGATCTTGCCGGAGACGGTCTTGGGCAGGTCGGCGAACTCGATGCGCCGGATCCGCTTGTACGGGGCGAGGACCGCGCGCGAGTGGGCGAAGAGGGCCTTCGCGGTCTCCTCGCCCGGCTCCCAGCCCGCCGCGAGGACGACGTACGCCTTGGGGACGGCGAGCCGCAGCGGATCGGGGGCGGGGACGACGGCCGCCTCGGCGACGGCCTCGTGCTCCAGGAGGGCGCTCTCCAGCTCGAAGGGGCTGATCTTGTAGTCACTCGCCTTGAACACGTCGTCGGCGCGCCCGACATAGGTGATGTATCCGTCTTCGTCCCGGGAGCCGATGTCGCCGGTGCGGTAGTAGCCGCCCTCCATCGCCTCGGCGGTCTTCTCCGGGTCACCGTGGTAGCCGGTCATCAGGCCCACCGGGCCGGCGGCGAGGTCGAGGCAGATCTCGCCCTCCTCGACGTCCGGCCGGCCGCTCACCGGGTCGACGAGGGTGACCTTGAAGCCGGGGCTGGGGCGCCCCATGGAGCCCTCCTTGAGCCGCTGGCCGGGGCTGTTGGACACCTGGACGGCGGTCTCGGTCTGGCCGAAGCCGTCCCGGATGGTGACGCCCCAGGCGCGCCGCACCGACTCGATGACCTCGGGGTTGAGCGGCTCGCCGGCGGCGACGACCTCGCGCGGCGGGGTCTTCAGCCGGCTCAGGTCGGTCTGGATCAGCATCCGCCACACGGTCGGCGGGGCGCAGAAGCTGGTGACGCCGTTGCGTTCCATCTCGTCCATGAGCCGGGCCGGGTCGAAGCGGGTGTAGTTGTGGATGAAGACGGTCGCCTCGGCGTTCCACGGCGCGAAGAGGTTGGACCAGGCGTGCTTCGCCCAGCCCGGCGAGGAGATGTTGAGGTGCACGTCGCCGGGCTTGAGGCCGATCCAGTACATCGTCGAGAGGTGCCCGACGGGGTACGAGACGTGGGTGTGCTCGACCAGCTTGGGGCGGGCGGTCGTGCCGGAGGTGAAGTACAGCATCAGGGTGTCGTCGGCGAGGGTGGCCCCGTCGGGCTCGAAGACGTCCGACTCCTGGGCGGCGAGCTCGTACCCCAGCCAGTTCACCCCGTCGCCGCCGACGGAGATCCGGGTGTAGTCGCCGGGGACGTCGTCGAACTTGGCGGTGTCCTCGGCGCGCACGACGACGTGCCGGGCGCGGCCCCGGTCGACGCGGTCGCGCAGGTCGGCGGGGCCGAGGAGGGGGGTGGCGGGGATGAGGACGGCGCGCAGCTTCATCGCGGCGAGCACGGTCTCCCACAGCTCGACCTGGTTGCCGAGCATCAGGACGATCCGGTCGCCGGCGCGCACGCCCTGGGCCCGGAGCCAGTTCGCGACCCGGTTCGAGCGGGCGGACATCTCGGCGAAGGACACCTTCGTCTCGGAGCCGTCCTCCTCGACGATGTGCAGCGCGGTCCGGTCGTTGTCCCGCGCGATGACGTCGAACCATTCGAGCGCCCAGTTGAAACGGTCGGGCCGGGGCCAGGCGAAGCCCTCGTAGGCCGTCTCGTAGTCCTCGCGATGCTGCAGCAGGAAGTCCCGGGCGGCCCGGAACCTCTCCGTCGCACCGGTCGCGCTCGTGGCCGTCATGTGTCCTCCTCGTTGCGGGACTGTCCCGGACATCGTGTAATCGGTGACCCAGGTCTCACTACCCCCGTTCGGGGGTGAAGGAGTGGTTCCGTGTCCGAGATGGTGGAAGCGGTGGAGTTGCGTACGGCGCTGCTGCGGCTGAGGCGCGCCACCGGGCTGCCCGTCGCCTTCGGCGGACTGCTCCAGGAGGGCCGCGCGATGCGGATCGCCGAGCTGAGCGGTGCGATGACGCCCGCGCTGAGCGGCCTGGCGATCTCGGCAGGCTCGGGCCTGGGAGGGAAGTGCCTGGCCCTCTCCCGCCCGTGCGCGGTCACGGACTACCCGTCGTCGCGGCACATCACTCACGAGTACGACGTCCCCGTCTCGGCGGAGGGCCTGCGCGCGGTGATCGCCGTCCCCGTCGTCGTGCGGCGCAAGGTGCGCGGCGTGCTGTACGGGGCGCTGCGGGAGTCCCTGCCGATCGGCGAGCGCGTCTTCGACGCGGCGATGGCGGCGGCCCGTGACGTCGAGCAGGCCCTCGCGGTGCGGGACGAGGTGCGGCGGCTGCTCGCGCCCCCGGCGCCCGGCCCGTCCTGGGAGGAGGTCCGCCAGGCGTACGGGGAGCTGCGCGAGCTCGCGCCGAAGGTCCTGGACCCGGAGCTGCGGGCGCGGCTGCTCGCGGTGTGCGGGCGGCTGGAGACGGCCGCCGCGTCTCCCGCGCCGGTGCCGGGCGTGGCGCTCACGCCCCGCGAGACGGACGTCCTGGCGGCGGTCGCCTCCGGCGCGACGAACGCGACGGCGGCGGAGCGCCTCGGCCTGCGCCCGGAGACGGTGAAGGGCTACCTCCGCTCGGCGATGCGCAAGCTGGGCGCCCACACCCGCCTGGAGGCGGTGGTGGCGGCCCGGAGGGCGGGGGCGCTGCCGTAGGGGCGGGGGCGCGCGGGCCCGAGCGTCCCGGCGCTCGCCCTGGGCCGCTCACCCGGAGGATCCGGTCCGCCGCCCTGCCGCGGTATGCGACGCCGGTCGCCCGTCACGGCGTTCCCGATCGGCCGTCAGTCCTCCGCGTACACGATGTCGTACGGGGTGCCGGGGGGTGTCATGAGCCGGAGGGTCCGCTCGGCCTCGGCGGTGAGGGCGGTGCGCGTCGCACGCGGCACGCGCGCGAAGGGTTCGACGGTGAGCGTCGTGCGGTCCCTCGCCTCGTCGAGGCGCCAGATCCCGGCGAGGAACCCGTCCACGAGGAACGTGCGGTGCGCCTGGTTGCCGGTCCAGGTGCGGCCGTGGTGCTCGGCGGGGACGACCCGGGCGCGGTCGGCGTGCGAGAGGAGCAGGTTGTCGAACTCGGGCAGGAAGCGGGGCGGCGCGGGGGCGTCCTCGTCGGGGCGGGGCGCGTCGGGCAGGTCGAAGAGCTCGGTGCCCCGCTCGTCCCGGAAGACGAGCAGCTCGGGCCGCAGCCGCTCGAAGGCCGGGCGGAGCCGGGTGAGACCGCACCAGGTCTGCATGTCCTTGACGGAGGCGGGGCCGAAGGCGCCGAGGTAGCGGCGTACGGTCTCGTCGAGGTCGGCGGCTTCGTCCTCGGGCCCGTCGAACCACGTGCGGGCGGTGGTGAGCGCGACCTGCCCGCCGCGCCCCCACAGGCCGCGCGGGGTGACCTGCACCATCAGGAGCAGGCAGCGGGCGGCGACGGACAGCGCCTGCGGATCGGCCTGCGGCCACTCCCGGAGCAGCCGTTCCCGCAGCTCCTTGGGGGTGCGGGGCCGCTCCTCGACGTGGGCGGTCGCCAGGGCGGCGAGCCGGTCGAGGTCGACGCCGTCGAGCCCCTTGCGGAACGTCTTCAGCTCCCGGTCGATGGCCCCGGCCTGGACGAGCCGGCGCAGACCGACGGCGTCGCGGGCGGTGTGGGTGTGGACGGTGGACCGCAGCGAGACGATCCGGGCGACCCGCCGGGACTCCATCAGGGCGGACAGGTCCTCGGGCCGGAAGCCGTCGAGGCGGGCGGCGAGGGCGTAGTACGGGGGCTTGGTGTTCTGTGCCTGGAGGCCGACGAGACGGGCGACGGCCTCCTCGACGCCGAGCGGGGCGGGGCGCAGGAGCAGCTGCCGGTCGAGGGTGGCGCGGTTCAGGGCGCGGGGGCCGAGCACGGGGTGGGTCGTCTTGAGGGCCATGGTCGGCACGCTAGCGACAGTTGCGGACAGCTGCCGTCCTCGATGCGGACCGGGCGGACCGGCAATATCCGGACGGAAAGGTTTCGCCCCATATATCCTGCTCTCGTCCGTGCCCCGCCCTCCACCCGCGGACGCACCCCGGACCTGCGGAGTCGCCGAGGCCACCGACCGAGGAGGAGGTGAGCGACGCATGTCCGACCGGCGCCCCCGCGCGGCCTGGCGCCGCCGCGCCGAACCGCCGCCCGAGACCTCGTCCGCGCAGCCGCCCCCGGCGGCGCCGAACGCGAGGGGGCCGGGCGGGGCCCCCTCGAACGGGGTGCGGTCGAGCGTGGTGCAGTCGACGCTCTACCGCAACGGCCACCGGGTCTCCTCCCCCACCACCCTCGCGGACACCTTCCGCCAGCTGCGCGAGCACCCCGACGGCATGGCCTGGATCGGGCTCCAGCACCCGACGGACGAGGAACTCCACTCCCTGGCGGCCGAGTTCGACCTGCACGAGCTGGCCGTCGAGGACGCGCGGGAGGCCCATCAGCGCCCCAAGCTGGAGCGGTACGGCGACACGCTCTTCGTCGTCCTGCGCGCCGCCCGCTACCTCGACGCCCCGGAGGAGGTCGAGTTCGGCGAGCTCCACGTCTTCGTGGGCCCCGACTTCCTCATCACGGTCCGGCACGGCGCCGCCCCGGACCTCTCGGCCGTCCGCCGCCGCATGGAGGAGGACCCGGGCCTGCTGGCCCTGGGTCCCGAAGCCGTCCTGTACGCGATCCTCGACGCGGTGGTCGACGGCTACGCGCCGGTGGTGGCGGGCGTCCAGAACGACATCGACGAGATCGAGACGGAGGTCTTCGGCGGCGACCCGGCGGTCTCCCGCCGCATCTACGAACTCTCCCGCGAGATGGTCGAGTTCCAGCGCGCCACCCGCCCCCTCGTGGGCATGCTCCACGCCCTGATGGCCGGCTTCGCCAAGTACGGCACGGACGAGGAGCTCCAGCGCTACCTCCGCGACGTCGCCGACCACGTCACCCACACCAGCGAACGCGTCGACGGCTTCCGCCAGGCCCTGGCGGACATCCTCACGGTCAACGCGACCCTGGTCACCCAACAGCAGAACGCCGAGATGCGCGCCCTGGCGGAAGCGGGCTTCGAGCAGAACGAGGAGATCAAGCGGATCTCGTCCTGGGCCGCCATCCTCTTCGCTCCCACCCTCGTGGGAACCATCTACGGCATGAACTTCGACTCCATGCCGGAGCTCCGCTGGGGCCTCGGATACCCCTTCGCGATCGGCTTGATGGCGATCGTATGTGTCAGTTTGTACGCCATTTTCAAGCGTCGCGACTGGCTCTGAGAAGGGGTGCGGCCCCCGAGGGCCGGTGCCTCCGGGGGCCGCTCGCGTCGGTCGACGTCTACCGTGCCGAGTATCCGAAGGCCACGCCGTTGGCCGGCAGGCCGCCCGAGCCGGGCTTGTACGTGGTCACGGGAGCGACCGTGCCGCCCTGGGTCACGTTGGACATCGGCAGCGCGTACAGCGCGCCGGTGGCCAGGGGCCCGGAGGGCATGCCCACGTACAGCCTGGTCGCCGTGAAGTGGATGCTCCTGCCCAGGTACTGGTTGGCGCCGGGGGTGCCGGGGATGCCGTCCCCGTCGCCGGCCTCGATCCAGCGGTCGTTCGGACCGGCCGATCCGGCCAGCGAGAACGTGTGGACCGCGCCCGCGTTGGCGACGGTGCCGATGTCCTCGCCGGGCGTTCCCACGGCGAGCCGCATGGACGCCACGGTGCTCACCGAACCGGGGGCGGTGTTGACGGCGGCCAGCGTCTCGCCCATGCGGTCGCCGGTCTCGGAGGTGCCGGACACGTCGTCGTCCGCGGTGCCCTGCTTGAGCTCGCGCAGGTAGCTCCAGGTGCCGTCGGGCTTGATGCGGATCTGCACCACGCGGCCCGCGTTGGCGCGGTCCTCGGTGCCGACCGTCACGCTCTCGCCGGGGGAGCCGATCGCCAGGATCGACTCCGTGGCGGCTGCGGCGCCGCTGGCCCGGAACGGGGCGATGGCCACCGCGTAGCCGAACTGGTCGCCCGCCTCGGCACCGCCGGAGATGGCCGCGTTGTTCTGGTCGAGTCCGGCCAGCGGCAGGGGGTGGCCGGTGGAGTCGAAGCGGTTGGCGTCGAAGATCGCGACGCCGCCGGCCTTCGCCGTGCTGCCGATGGCCTCGTTGGGGGAGCCGATGGCGATGTAGTTCTGGTCGGCGGCCACGGACCAGCCGAAGAGGTCGCCCGCCTCGGGGTCACCGGGAACACCGGCCGTCGCCTGGCTCAGCGCCACGCTGGTGGTGCCGTACACGTAGAACGAGGAACCCGCCTGCTTGATGTCGCCGATGGCCTCACCGGGCAGGCTGATGATCAGGTACGGCCGGCCGGCGTCGTTCACCGCGGCCGCGATCCTGTGGCCCATCCGGTCGCCCGCCTCGGACGCCGAGCCCCCGATCGCGCCCGTGCCGGAGCCCTGCTCGAAGTGCGTGGCCTTCAGAGTGCCGGCGCCCAGGCCACCGGCCGCGCCGTACAGGATGTCGACGAAGCCCGCGTCGACGGCGGTGCCGACGGTCTCGCTCGGGGTGCCGGCCACCAGGTCGGTGAAGCCGTCCTTGTTCCAGTCGATGGTGGCGAGGGTCTCGCCGAAGTAGTCGTCCGCCTCGGAGCCGCCCGGCACCCAGTCCAGGTCCTGGCTGATCTCCGCGGTGCCCTTGCCGCCGCCGTACACGATGCGGATCAGACCGGCCTTGGCGTCCGTGCCGACGGTGGCCTGGGGGTCGGAGATCGCGATGTCCTCCACGCCGTCACCGTTGAAGTCGGTCATCCCGGCCGGCTTCGGGGTGGTGCCCCCGCCGCCGAGCGCGGCACCGAGGTCGATCCGCGGGGTGGTGGCGCCGGTGTAGACGATGGGCCGGCCGCTGCTCTTCAGCAGGGCCGTCAGGTCGGCGACGCTCTTGGTGGGGAAGGCCTGCTTGAGCACGGCGAAGGCGCCGGTCACGTGCGGAGCGGCCATGGAGGTGCCGTTCTTGGAGGCGTAGGTGCCGCCGGGCACCGAGGACACGATGCCCGTGCCGGGGGCGAACAGGTCGAGCAGCGGGCCCCGGTTGGTGAAGGAGGACAGCTCGTCGTCGTCGGTGGTGGAGCCGACCGTGACGGCGGAGGAGATGCAGCCGGGCATGCTCACCGCGTCGGTGTGGCCGTTGTTGCCGGCCGCGATCACGGTGGCCACGCCGGCGCCGAGCAGGCTGTCGACGACCGGCTTGCGCAGATCGGTGTCGCAGGCGGTGGTGTAACGGCCGTTGCCGAGGCTGAGGTTGGCCGCGACGATCGGCGTACCGGCCTGCTTGAGCTTCAGCACGTGCTCGAGGCCCTTGAGCTGGGCGCTCTGGTAGCTGCCCACGCAGGGGGCGACGCCACCGCAGAACTCCTCGGTGGTGAACTGGCTGAAGACCTGGATGGCGACGATGTCGGCGCCGGGCGCGACACCGTGCTTGGGAGCGCCGGTGATGCCGGTGCCGTTGCCCGCGGCGATGCCGGCCACGTGGGTGCCGTGGTCGCAGTCGGCCATGGTCGCGCAGGGGCCGGCCGCGGTGTTGGCGGCACCGGTGCCCTCCTGCGTGTCGGCGCCGTTCGGGCACAGGCTGACGATGCCGCTCTCGGCGTCGCTCGGCGAGAAGCAGGCCTCGGCCACGACCCGGTTCTTCAGGAACGGGTGACCGGTGTCGACACCGGTGTCCAGGACGGCGATCGCCTGGCCCGTGCCGGTCTTGCCCGCCGCGTAGGCGTCGTCACCGCCGATGAGCGGGATGCTCTGGTCCAGGGTCGCCCGCTCCACCTT
This sequence comes from Streptomyces sp. NPDC053513, assembly GCF_044544765.1. Classification (NCBI taxonomy): domain Bacteria; kingdom Bacillati; phylum Actinomycetota; class Actinomycetes; order Kitasatosporales; family Streptomycetaceae; genus Streptomyces; species Streptomyces sp. NPDC053513. The sequence continues at coordinate 38,726 of NZ_JBITXP010000014.1, read as the reverse complement.
GTCCTCGGTGACGCTGACCACGCCCGGCTTCGCGGCGAGTCGGTCGAGCCCGGCCCGGTCCACCTTGAGGGTGACCACCGGCACGGTCTCGAATTCCTGCTTCTTCTCGCCGGCGGTCGCCGCGTCGGCGACGTCCGCGAGGGTCTCGGTGACGACGTTGACGCGGATCTTGCCGCCGCTCGCGGTCCGGTCGTAGAGCGGCGGGTCGACCGGGTCGGTCGCGGCTCCGGCCGCTGTGGCGGTGATCGACGGCGTGACGGCGTGGGCCGGTATCGCGGCGCCGAGGGTCACGGCCGTCATCGCGGTGACGACCGTCGCCCAGATCGTTCTCTTCATATTGCCTCGGTGAGCAGGGGGCGTGCCGTGGCCAGGCCCGTGGGGAGGCGGGCACGGCGCAGCCCGGGGAGACGTGGGGGAGCGATGGGGTGCGGGGTCCTGGTGGAACGGGCCGGGCGGCGGTAGGTGTCCGCCACCCGGCCCGTCGGCGCCCGAGGGGCGCGCTCCGTCAGGAGGTCGTGCTGTGCGTCGTCAGAAGGTGCCGGGGACCGTGATCAGGTCTTGTTGGCACCGTTCTTCGGGTTGCCCTTCCAGGCCACGGCCTTGAGGTAGACGTACGCGTAGGAGTTGCACTTCCAGCGGACCAGGATGTTGTACGCCTTGCAGCTGTGCGTCTTCATCGTGCTGTAGAAGGCGTTGTCGACGTTCGACTTCTTGCTGCGGTCCAGGTAGTACTTGTAGCCCTTGTACGTGTTGCCGATCAGGCCGTAGCCGTAGTCGTGGGTGTCGCACGCGGCCCGGAAGTTGAAGCCGCCCGGGCGGCTGATGTTCGGGCCGGGGGTGCTGCATCCGTCGTAGATGATGCCGGCCACGCGGAAGCCGGTCGGCGTGTACCGGAAGTACGGCCAGTGCCAGCCGTAGTGCGCGGCCCACGCGACGCAGCCGCGGTTGAGGTACCACATCCACTCGGTGGCGCGGTTGCAGTAGCGCGGGTAGGCCTGCGGGTCGTTGATCTCACCGGTGGTGAAGTCCCCGGCCGGGGGCGCGGTCGCGGTTCCGTCGCCGGCCGGGCCCTGCAGGGACTCGGTGGAGGACGGCAGGTCGGTGCCGACGGGCTGGGCGTTCGGGGCGGCCGACCCGGCCGGGAACGCCAGGTCCCACTCGCCGTTGGACGGCGAGGCGACGTCGGAGACACGACCCGTGGAGTCGTAGGCGTACGACGAGACCGGGTCGGTGCCCTCGACCGGGTTGGTCACGTTGCGCAGCAGGCCCGAGGCGTCGTAGGAGTAGCGCGCCAGCGTCTGCGTGGTGGCGCCCGACGTGAGGGTGATCTCCTTGGCGCGGCCCGCGTACTCACCGAGCGCCGTGCCGGTGGCCGTCGTGGCGGTCGAGTACTTGACCGTCAGCGACTGCGCCGGGGTGTCGGCGGTGGCGGGCTCGCCGACCGTGGCGACCCGGCCCTTGGTGTCGTAGGTGACCGTGGCGGTGGCGCCGTCGGCCAGGTTGCCCACGCTGGTCACGCGCCACTTGTCGGTGCCCGGGGCGACCTGCTTCCAGTTGTAGGTGGCCGTGAGGTTGGCGACCCCGATGGGCGCGCCGGCGTCCTCGTCGCCGGTCACGTCGGTGTCCGGGGTGCCGGTGGCCGGGGCGAGGGTCTCGACCGCGGTGGTCACCAGCGTGCCGGTCGCCTCGTTGTACGTGGTGGTCTCGGTGAGCTTGTCGCCGGTGGTGGTCTCGTACTTCTTGACGCCGCCGCCGCTCGGGTAGTCGACGCTGCTCTTCAGGGCGTACGAGACGGAGACCTTCGCGTCGAGGTCGGTGACCACGACGGAGTCGGCCTTCTGCTCCAGCTTGCGGTTGAGCTGGCCCCCCAGGAACCCGGCTTCCCAGCCGGGGCCGAAGACGCCCTGGTCCGGACGGGTGGCGGGTGCCGACTCCGGCCTGGCGACTCCGTCCGCGCCCTGGGTCACCGTGTGGGTCCGGCCCATGAGGCCCTCGGCCACATCGGTCTCGGCCAGTTCGAAGGACTTCTCCGCGGTGGAGTACAGGCCGGGACCGACCTGCTGGATCTCTCCGTCGGCCAGCGGCGGATCGACGGTGGCGGCCGCGGCCTGCGGCTGCACGGTGACAGCGGCTCCGGCGGTCTGCTGCGGGAGCAGCAGCGCCATGGAAAGCGCGGCCATGACAGGCAGGGCTGTCTTGCGCACGAGTTCCCCCCTCGTGTCGTCGGTGTGTTGCTTGATCGCTGCGGACCGTAGACCGGTGTCGATCACCGCGACAAGTGCCTTACAAGTGGGTGTAGTTGATTCCGCTTCCTTGCAGCAGCGAAGAGTGCCCGCCCGCCGCCCGAGGTTGAGTACGCGTACTCATGTGGCGCGTGCGGGCCGTCCCGAGACTGGGCGCATGACGCGAACCCGAGCCCGGATCAGGGCAGTTGACCCCGTAATGCACCGTCGGCGCACCTTCGCGGTGACGGCTCTCGCCGCCCTGGCCCTGACCGCCTGCGGCTCCGAGGAGCCCGCTTCCCAGGGGGAGCGGGGCAAGTCCGCCGTCGCCGCCCCGACCAGGGACGACGCGGCCTTCGTCAAGATGCTGGACGAGGTGGCGCGGGAGTGCCCCCCGCCGGGCACGAAGAGGCAGTCGCCGGCCGCCCCGGAGGGCGAGGCGCCGACCGCTCCGGTGGAGACGCCGCCCGGTGCCACGGCGGAGACGCCGCCGGGCGGCGCGGTCGAGCCCGTCACCCCCACGGCGGGCCCGGAAGTGGAGCTCGACGCCCACGACCGGTGCGCCGGCGTCCAGCACGAACAGCGCGTGGCCGAGGCGGTCCTGCAGCTCAAGAAGCCCGACCCCGCCCAGGTCAGGAAGACGTTGAACGGCCTCGGCTACACCGACGGGCGCATCCACGGCCTGAAGCAGTCCGGCGCCACCACGAAGTTCGTCGTCGACCTCCGCGACAAGGGAGGGCGGCTGTGCCTGGACGGCACGGCCAACGGCGAACTGACGGAGGTCGACGCCTGCTCCGCACCCGCCGATGGACCGTTCAATATTGCAAATATCCACCGCCGATCATGATTCCGATGTGACTCAGGTCACAGGTTTCGCCTCATTCTGGGTGATCAACTGGCGACATCACGTTACCCATGAATGGGAGATAGTGTCCTAAATCGATGCTGTAGCGGCGAGTTAGGGAGCGCCGGGCCATTGAGGGGCAGTTGTCCACGGAGGTTGCCATAAAGGTTGCTTCCGCAATCAGTCGCGCCGCGGAAGGCTGCGGTCCGCCGCTTTCGGAGACACGCTCCCGCGCGTCGGCGTCTCCTGACAGACTCTCGGGCCGTGAAGATCAACGTGCTGCGGGGCTCCCTGGTCGTGGGAGCCCTCGCCCTCCTCTGCTCAGTCCTGTTCGCCCTGCCGGCGAACGCCGCCTACGAGAACTGTGAGAGACCGTCCCTCTGCCTCTACCAGGGCGCCGGCGGTACCGGCGAGAGCCTGCGGCTCCCGCTGGACGGCACCGCCACCGTCACCGGCTCGGGCTGGGACGACAAGGCCGTGTCCGTGTACAACAACACCCACTTCTGGGGCTGCGTGTACGCGAACACCTACCTCGGCGGCGCCGTGGAGACGATCCCGCCGGGCACCCGCGGCGACCTGAGGACGCTCGGGCTGCAGGTGACCTCCCACAAGCTGGCCCCCTCGCAGGGCGGCTGCTTCACGGGGTACGAGCGCTGCCCCGTCGGTCAGCTGTGCATCTTCAAGGAGCCGAACGGCCGTGGCGGGATGTACGGCACCCCGAACGACCACCCGGGCTACCTCGCCGGGGTCTGGGCGGACAACGTGCGCTCGGTCGTGAACCGCACCGAGAAGGTCGCCTGCTTCTTCGACGACGCCTCCTGGACGGGCGAGTGGACGCAGGCCGGACAGCCCGTCGCCAAGGCGTACAAGGTCAACGCCGGCGACAGCACGTCGCTCACGGCCCCCTTCGACGCGTCCTTCCGGTCGCACCGGCTCAGGACCCCGGACGCCGACCCCGCCACGGACAAGGAATGCCTGTCATGACACGCCCCGCACCCCGTACCGCCCAGCGCGGCGGCGCACGTCTGGCGGCCGCCGCCACCGCACTGGGCTCGGTGCTCCTGCTCACCGCCCCGGGCCCGACGAGCGCGGCCGAGGAACCGCCGCCCGCCCCCGAGCTGGCCCACTGGACCGCCCAGACCGCGGACAGCAGGCTGCTCGCGCCCGGCGTGGAGTACTTCCGCTACAAGGAGACCGCGCCGATCGCCCAGCGCCCGTACCCGCGTGAGCTGAACGTCGTCCGGGTCGACCCCGCCAAGGGCGCCCTGCGGATCGAGAGCACCTTCGGCAGGAAGGCCGGGACCGGCGAGACCGTCCGGGAGATGACGGCCGCCCTGCCCGGGACCCCCCTCGCGGCGATCAACGGCGGCTACTTCATGAACGAGGGCACCCCGGACACGACGGACGCCGTACCGGAGACCGTCCAGACCTTCGGCGCCACCGTCCGCGACGGGGAGGTGATGGGAGCCTCCTGCCTCCTGAACAGGAACCGGTACGGCGTGGTGCTCCAGTACGGCGTGCCGTACGTCGCCAAGCTGGAGACCGACATCAGCGTGACCAGCAGCCTGACGGAGGAACAGGGCAGGCCGTACGGCGAGGCCGCCCAGCGCGTGGACGACGTCAACCGGAACCCCGGCGGCGCCCTGGGCTGCCCGCGCGACGCCGACGACGACGCCGGCGGGACGGGCCCCTACCAGGACGCCTATGGCAAGGAGCTGACCGCCTACACGGACCCGACCGAGTTCGTGCTGTTCAACTCCTCCTACAGGACGACGACGCCGAAGCCGGACGTCAACAAGAACATCGCCGCCGACGACCAGGCCGGGTACGAGGTGGTGCTGGACGCCACGACCGGCGCGATCCTCGACGGCGGCCCGGGCCGGGGCGGCCGCACGGTCGGCAAGGGCCAGTACGTCCTCCAGGCGATCGGGGACCACCAGACCGACTGGCTGCGCCGGCAACAGCAGATGAAGGCCACCCTCACGGTCACGCAGAAGCTCTGGGACCACCGCTTCGAGGCCGACGGCATCAAGCGGGAGATCCCCCTGGACGAGACGGTGGACGTCGTCGACGGCGGATCCCTGCTCATGCGCGACGGCGTCGACAGGTACGGCAGCTCGGGGCCCACGGGCTACGCCCACGGCAGCTGCGGCCGCCTCTACGACGAGAACGGCCGGAGCAAGGAGGTCACCGCCGCGACCCCCCAGGCCAGGACCGACTTCTGCCGGGACTCCCGCACCGCCGTCGGCGTGGACGACCGGGGCCGCACCCTCCTGGTCACCCTGAGCGGACCGCGCGACCAGTACCACCCCGACGGCGGTTTCCTCGCGGAGGTCACCGAGCCGCTGAAGGCCCTCGGCGTCGTGGACGCCCTCAACCAGGACGGCGGCGGCTCGTCGACGATGCTGCTCGGCGACGGCGCGCGTCCGGTGAACGGCCTGACCGACGGCCCGGCTCCCGGCGTCGAGCGCCGGGTCTACGACTCGCTCTACGTCGCCGCCGGCGGCAGCCCGGTCGTGGGGTAGGGCGTCGCCGGCGGTACGGCCACGAGGGCCCCGGCGTCAGCCCGCCGAGGCCCTCGGTACGCGGTCGGCCCGGCCGGGCCTACTCCGGGAACAGCCGTTCCAGGGTCCGAGCGAGGGCCCGGTCGGCGGCCGCGTCGGCCGCGTCGGGCGTGTCGGCGACGCAGATCAGATAGCCGAGGCGGTCGTGCGAGGACCGCATCGGGCGGACGGGCGTCCCGGGAGCGGGGAGGGACAGGCGCAGTCGCACCAACCCGGGTGTCTCCGCACCCGGGTCGAGGTCCGTCGGGACCTCCGGGGCGGTCGTCTCGCGCGGCGCCTGGACGAAGCGGATCGCGGCGGCGCGAGCGGCGTGCGGGGCGGGCTCGGACGCCGCGCCGGTCGCGTCGAGGAGGGACTCGCGCATCATGTCGCGGCCGGTGGCGAGCTGGACCAGTTCCCAGATGCGGTCACCGCCGAGCCGCCGGTTGATCTCGATGACCGCCGGGCCGTCCGCGGTGAGCATGATCTCCACGTGGGAGGGGCCGTCCAGATGGCCGACGGACTTGAGGGCGAGGACGGCCTCGTCCGCCACGGCCGTCCGCTCGGCGGCGGTGAGCCGGGCCGGGACCACGTGGCCCGTCTCCACGAAGTGCGGGGCACCGGTGGTGTGCTTCTCGGTCACGGCCACGACCTCGTGGGCACCCGCCACCGAGCGGACCTCCACGCTGAACTCCCGGCCCGAGATCATCTCCTCCGCCAGGAGGGCCCCCTGGTCCGCGGCCGCCGTGTGGGCCCAGGCCGCCTCCAGGTCGCCCGGCTCCTTCAGGGCGTGGACGCCGGCGCTGCCCGCGCCGGACGCGGGCTTCACCACCACCGGGAGGCCCACCTCCCGGACGAACTCCGCGAGCTCCTCGGGGGCGGCGCAGACCCGGTGCCGGACGGTGCGGCAGCCGCCCGCCGCCAGCAGGTCGCGTACGGCCGCCTTGTCCTGGCCGAGGCTCGTGGTCGGGCCCGGGACGCAGGGGATGCCGAGGCCCTCGGCGATCACGGCGACGGCGGGCAGCGACAGCTCGCGGAAGCCGGCCACGGCGTCGAAGGGGTCGGTCGCGTGCAGCTCGGCCGCGCGGCGCAGGGCCTCGGCCGTGTCGGTGTAGTCGACGGTCGTCTGCCGCTCCGGCCAGGGGCTGTGGGGCGTCCCCGGCGTCTGCATCAGGGTCACTCGGGCCGGCAGCCCCATCAGGCAGTTGGCCAGCTCGGGCCAGGCTCCGACGAGGAGGAGGTGCATGGTGCGCTCCTGGGAGGAAGGGAAGGAAGGATGAGGGGCGGCCGCGTCACACGAGCGCGTCGAGCGTGGTGACCACCGCGACGCCCCGGGCCGGTGGCGGCGGTGTCGGGCCCCGGTGGGGGCGGTGGAGCCAGACCGCGCCGAGGCCGGCCCCGTGGGCGCCGAGGGCGTCGGCCTCCAGGCTGTCGCCGATGTGCACGGTCCGCGCGGCCGGGACGCCCAGTCGGCGGCAGGCCAGGGCGAAGGCCTCCCGGCGCGGCTTGGCGATGCCCGTGTCACCGGAGACCGTCACCGCGTCGAGCCACGGCGCCAGGCCCAACTGCTCTGTTCTTCGCCGCTGTTGCGGGCCGTCCGAGTTGGACAGGACGCCGATGCGGCGCCCCGACGCGCGTACCCGGGCGAGGAACGGGAGCACGTCGGGGTAGAGCCGGAGCCGGGACTCGACCTCGCGTCTGCGGTGCGCTTCGACGGCGTCGAGCTCCGGCACGTCGGGCACGGGCCGTCCCATCCGGGTGAGCAGGGCTGCCAGCCGCCGCCGCTCCAGCTCCCGGTAGCCGATGGCGCCCGCCGTGAACCGCGGGTAGAGCTCCTCGGTGAGCTCCATCCACTCCGCGAAGTCCGCGTCGGGGCCCAGGACGTGGGCGAGCGCGGCCGGACTCGCCTCGCTGAAGTCGATCAGCGTGTCGTCGAGGTCCAGAAGGACGCCCGCGCAGTCCTCAGGCAGTTCCATGGGCAGCTCCCCCGACGCGCACCGACCGACGCAGCAGCGCGGCCGCGCCCGCCAGGCCGAGGGCCGCGCTGATCAGCCAGAACAGGGTAGTGCCCGAGCCGGGGACGTCGAGCAGCCGGCCCGCGAGCATGCCGGCGGCGACGCCGCCGACCGCCCAGGCGAAGGTGACGTAGCCGAGGTAGGCGCCGGTCTCGCCGGGCGGCGCCAGCTGGACGGCGACGACGTCCGCGGCGGTGATGAGGGCCAGTTCGCCCACGGTGACCAGGAGCAGCCCCCCGTACAGGCCGGGGCGGCCGGGGACCAGGCACACCAGGCTTCCGGCGGACATCGTCAGCGACCCGATCGCCAGCACCTTCAGCCGGGCCGCCAGCGACCAGCCGTCGGCGCGGCGGCCGACGACACCGCCGAAGGCGACCACGACCAGGGCGTTCAGGGCGTTGACCACGGCCACGTCGTAGGCGCTCAGGTCCCTCAGCTCGGCCTCCAGGGGCAGCGCCGAGACCAGCAGGGAGATGCCGAACCAGAGGGGGACGGTGCTGGCGCAGTAGCCCATGAAGGACCGGTGGCGCAGCGGCGCGAGCACGGCCTTGCCGAAGCGCGCGCCCGGGTTGGTCTCGTCGGCGATCCGGCGGGTGACCAGGAACCCGGCCACCGTGCTGATCCCGTAGGCGCCGGCCGACAGGGCGAGCGGCAGCGCCGGGTGGCCGGCGCCCGACAGGGCGGCGGCGGCGAGCGGGCCGAACAGCGCGCCCAGGTTGGTCGCGATGTAGAAGCCCGCGAAGGACGAGGCCGCGTTGCCCTGGGCGACCCGGGCGAGCAGCAGTCTGGCGCCGGCGTTGTACGCGGCCCCGCCGAGGCCGTCGAGGACGAGGGCGCCGAGCCACAGCGGGAAGCTGGTGCCGCTCGCGAGGAGCCCGTACGCGACGGTCTCGGCGAACAGGCCGCCGACCAGCATCGGCCGGGCGCCCCACCGGTCGCAGGCGATGCCGAGCGGGATGCTGAACGCGCGCCGGAACAGGGCGTGCGTGGCGACGAGCAGTCCCACGTCGGCGGCGCTCATCGTGCCGCTGCGCAGCGCGATCACGCCGAGCATCGGGATGCTGAGGTAGAAGCCGAGGCTGGTGACCACCCGGGTCGCCGAGATCGTGAGGACGGCCCGCCGCATCGGCACGGGGGGAGCGGCGGCGGTGGCGGTCACGGGGTGTGGTCCTTCTTGTCCGCCCCCGCCGTCATGGTCAGTGGTTCGCCGGGGCGCAGCCCCGCGTCGGCGCCGGTGATCAGCTCGGGCACGGCGACGAGGATGTTGTAGTGGTTGGGCAGGTGGATCTCGTCGAAGCCGTGGATGGTTCCGACGAGGCGGTTGCCCGCGTACAGCTCGTCGCCGACCTCCAGGACGCCGCCCCGGGAGATCTCGGCGAATCCGAGGTACGAGACCTCGTTCATCGGCTCGGCCGGGTCGGTGCCGGGGCGGCACAGGATGAACTCGTGGATCTCCCCGGCCCGCAGGCAGCGGGTGCGCAGCGGGGCGGGCACCAGTGCCCGGTCGTTCCTGCGGTGTCGCATGACGGCCACCCAGTGGGCGGTCACGTCGCTGCGGGCGGAGAAGAGGGTCGAAGTCGTGGGGGCCACTGTCAGGTTCCGTTCCTTGCCTTGTCCGTTTTGTGGGTCGGCCGGCGGGTCAGCGGATCGCGACCACGCGGTTGGCCAGCCTGCCGACGGATTCGATCTCCACCTCGATCTCGTCGCCGACGCTCAGGCCGCCGGCGCCGACCGGGGTTCCCGTCAGGAGCACGTCGCCGGGGTTCAGCGTCATGGCGGCGGAGACCCGCTCGATCAGTCCGGCGATCTCCAGGAGCATCTGGGAGGTGCGTCCGTGCTGGACGACCACGCCGTTGCGCCGGGCGGTGATGCCGAGGTCGGCGACGTCGATGCCGGTCACGATCCAGGGGCCGATCGGGCAGGAGGTGTCGAAGCCCTTGGCCCGGGTCCACTGGCCGTCGCTGCGCTGGGCGTCGCGGGCCGTCACGTCGTTGGCGCAGGTGTAGCCGAGCACGTACTCCTGCGCGCTCCCGTGCGGCACCCGGCTGCAGGTGCGGCCGATGACCACGGCGAGCTCGGCCTCGAAGCCGATCTCGTCGGAGAAGGCGGGCTGCACGATCGGCTCGCCGTGGGCGAGCAGCGAGGTGCTGGGCTTGAGGAAGAGCGGGGAGTCCCCGGGGCCGTCGACGGTGCCCGCGTAGTTGCGGCCGATGCCCACGGCCTTGGCGGAGTCGGGGACGGGCGAGAGCAGCGTCACGGACCGGGCGGGGATCCGGGGGCCGTCCGGCTGCCGGAGCGGTTCCGCCGATCCGTCGAAGGGGTTCCGCTCCAGGAGGACGTACTCGATGCCGTCCGGGCCGCCGGGGCCCGTCGGTGCGGCTACGACGGCCGCGTAGTGCTCGGTGCCGTCGTGATGGACTCGGACTCGCGCCAGTCGCATACCTGTTCCTCGGAATGGTGGGAGGTGGATTCGGGGTGGTGCCGGTGGACCACCAGCCCGCTCCACGGCTTGGGGGTGAGCGAGGTGGTCTTGCGGGGCATGAGCAGGCCCCGGGCGGCCCGTTCGCGTACCGCCGAGAAGGCGACCGGCGGCAGGATCAGGGCGGTGCCGGACGTGGCCGCGGCCCGCGCGACGGCCCGGTCCCGGCGGGCCTCGAACTCCACGCCCCGGCCGTCCGGCCGTACCCGCGCGATCAGCCGTTCGGCGAGCCGGTAGGCCGCCAGCGGGTCGTGGACGTGTTCCGGCAGCAGGCCGCGCACGTCGACGGCGTGCGCGGGACGGGAGGGGAGCGGATGCGGTTCCCCGGCGGCCGCGAGCAGTTCGGCCGCCGGCACTCCGGTCAGCACCCGGTGGATGGCCGACGAGGTGAGCGGGTGGCGGCCGACGTCGACGACCATGGCGAGCAGGGTCCGGCCGGGGCCCGTGGGGTCGGCCCGGTACTGCTCCTCGGCGGCGGCCCAGCGGTGGTGGCCGTCGGCGATGCAGAGCGGCCGGCCCGCGAGGTAGGCGTCCAGCGTGCCCAGCCGTACGGGGTCGTCGACCCGCCACAGCCGGATGCGGCACCCTTCGGCCCAGGTCTCGACGAGCGGCCGGCCGGCCGCCACCCGGTCCAGGCAGGCCGCGCCCGCCTCGACGGAGGGGGCGGCGTCGGGGTCCGCCTCGGAGCCGTCGAAGCAGAGCAGCACCGGTTCGAGGTCCGCGCCCGCGGCCTTGCGGCGGTGGGCCTGGGCCCGCACCCGGTGGGGGTCGACCTCCTCGTGCGGGCGCACCTCGGCGGAGCCGGGATGCGCCAGGTCGAGCACGCCGATCAGGCCCCGCTGCACGCGCGCGTCGCCGGTGCACTGCTCGACGACGTACAGGCTCGGGTCCGCGTCCCGGCGGAGCACCTCGCGGGCGGTCCACTCCCGCAGCAACCGCGCGGTGCCGTCGGCTTGTCCGCAGGTCTCCCGTCCTTCGAGGAGGTCGGGCCGGACCAGCCGCAGGAAGGCGTGGGGGTGGGCGGCGAGGGCGGCGGCGCGGTCGGCGGTGACGCCGTCGCCGGGCGGGCTGAGGAGTCCGTGCGGGGGGCCGCCGGCCGCCGGACCGTACCGCAGGGCGCGGAACGGTCGCAGCGGCGCGGCGGTGGACAGGGGTCCCGTCCTCACTGCTCGGGCGCCACGTCGATCCGCAGCATGTCGCGCAGCTCGGCGAAGCGGGCGTCGAGGTCGGCCGCGTCGTCCACGGTGAAGACGACGTGGCCGTGCGCCTGCCAGATGTGCGGGGGCACCTGGACGGCGTCGCCGATGTTCTTGTAGAGCTCGACCTCGACCACGCCCTCGGAGGCGCGGACCTCCTCGACCCCGCTGATCGAGGTGATCACGCCGGCCTTCTCGGCGAAGAACATGAAGAAGCCGGTGGGGCGGACCGGGGCCGGGGGGTCGAGGTTCGGGGTGCGGCCGAGCGAGACGTCGAGGACCGCGTCGACCATGTCCACTCCGGTGCTGGTGAGCACCGAGCGGTAGATGGGGCCGCCGCCGAGCCGGGCGGCGGTCTCCAGGATGACCGGCTCGCCGTCGGCGGTGATGCGGAACTCGGTGTGCGTGGCGCCGGTGTGGATGTTCAGGGCGTCGTGCGCGTTGGCCGTCAGTTCCTTGATGCGGGCCTGGAGTTCGGGGGCGAGCCGGGTGGGCGTGCAGTAGAAGACCTCCTCGAAGAAGGGGCCCTCCATCGGCAGCGGCTTGTCGTGGATCGCGACGACGTGGGTGACGCCGTCCCGCACGATGGACTCGACGCTGATCTCGTCGCCCTGGATGTAGCCCTCCAGGAGCAGGGCGGCACCGTACTTCTCGCGGTCGGCGCGGTACAGCGGGTCGTAGTCGAAGCCGTCCCAGGAGCCGGAGCGGATCAGCTCGAAGTGCTCGTCGAGCTCGGTCTCGTCGTCGACGCGGCGGACGTACATGCTGCCGCCGCCGATGAGCGGCTTCATGACCAGCGGGTAGCCGATGTCGGTGGCCAGCTTGCGGGCCTCGTCGAGGGTGTGGGCGAGGCCGAAGCCGGGGCCGGGGACGTCGCCGTGGCGGGCGAACTCGGTGCGCATCTCGAACTTGTTGCGGGCGATGTGCGCGGTCTTCTCGGAGACGAACGGGACGCCGAGGGCGGCGGCGACCGCGGCCGCGGCGGGCACGCTGTGCTCGACGAAGGCGACGACCGCGTCGATCTTCTCGGTCTCGGAGGCGGCGAGTTCGAGGGCCGCGGCGACGGTGTCCTCGATGCTGCTGGTGTCGGCGGCGACGACGCGGTCGACGAACTCGGTCTCCCAGGTGGGGTTCTTGACGATGAGGAGCAGGCGCTCCCCGTGCAGGCGGGCGCGGGCGAAGTGCCGCTTGCGGCTGGCGTTGCTGGTGTGCAGGATCAGGACGCTCATGTCGGTTCAGTTCCTCTTGAGGGTGAGCAGGAAGTCGGGTGCCATCTCGGTGGCGGGGACGATGCACTCGACGAGCGTGGGCCGGGCCGGGCCGTCGGCCGGGGCGAGGATCTCGTCCCAGGCGCTCTTGAGGGCGTCGGTGTCGGTGACGCGGTGCGAGCGCCATCCGAAGGAGGCGGCGACCGACTGCCAGTCGACGGAGGTGAACGAGGAGCTCACCGGGTCGCCGCCGAGCAGGTCGGTGGCGTGGCGGTCGATGAGGCCGAGGCGCTCGTTGTTCAGCAGGAAGTAGACGAGCGGCAGGCCGAGCCGGGCCGCGGTCTCCATCTCGTGCATGGCCATGGACAGTCCGCCGTCGCCGCCGATGGCGACGACCCGGGCGCCGGGGCGGGCGACGGAGGCGCCGATGGCGGCCGGCAGGGCGTAGCCGAGGCTGCCGGTGCCGCGCGGGGTGAGCAGCCTGCGGGTGCCGCCGCGCAGCCGGACGGCGGCGCCGGCCCAGCCGCTGGAGACGCTGGCGTCGGCGACGAGGATGCCGTCCTCGGGCAGCGCGTCGGTGAGCATCCGGCAGAGGGTGTCGGTCAGGCCGGTGTCCCAGCGCGGCTCCGCGCGGTGGACGTCCGGTCCCGGGTAGCGGAAGCCGTCCAGTTCGCGTCGCAGCGCCTCGCAGAAGGCGCGGACGTCGGACTGCACGACGATGCCGCCGCGGGCGCCGCGGACCAGTTCGGCCGCGTCGTCGCTGACGTTGACCAGGGTCTGGTGGGGCTCGGGCCAGCTGTAGCCGTCGGAGGACTTGTCGCCGAGCTTGCTGCCGAGCACGATCACGCAGTCGGCCTCGTGCACGTAGCGGTTGGCGACTTCGAGGCCCTTGGCGCCGGTGACGCCGAGCGAGCGGGCGTCGTCCTCGTCGACCGCGCCCTTGCCGTTGAGCGTGGTGGCCACGGGCAGTCCGGTCTCCCGGGACAGGGCGCGCAGCTCCTCGACGGCGCCGGAGAGGTGGACGCCGCCGCCGGCGACCACGACGGTCTGGCGGGCGTTCCGCACGGCGTCGGCCGCGGCGGTGACGAGCGCGGGGTCGGGGTAGGCCCGCACCTGCGGGTAGGCGCAGCCCCAGGACGCGGACGCCGGGCTCGGACCGCCGTGGACGGCCTGGTCGAGGCTGTCGGCGGGGAATTCCAGGAGTACGGGTCCGGTGCGGGGGGTCGCGGCCGCGGACAGCGCGCCGGCCACCTCCTCGCGGGTGCGCTCGGGGCCGGCCAGCCGGACGGTCTTCTTGGTGACGGGGCCGAACAGGGCCTGCTGGTCGACCTCGCCGGTGGCCCAGCGGTCCTCCTTGCGCCGCGCCATGCCGCTGGCCAGGAAGACCAGCGGGGTGGAGCTGTTGCGCGCCTCCAGGAGGGCGGGGGTGGTCCAGGGCGATCCGATGCCGCCGGGCGCGTCGCACACGCCGACCCGGCCCGAGATCCGGGCGTACGCCTCGGCCATGTAGCCGGCGCAGCGCGGGCAGCGGGCCAGCACGTGGTCGACCTCGGGGCGCTGCTGGAGGGCGACGTAGAGCGGGAGCGAGGTCTCGCCGGGGAAGCCGAAGACGTGCTGGACGCCGGCGCGGGCGAGCTCGTCGACGGCGGCTTCGGCGACGGTCGGCGCCGTCGGGGCGGCGGCCGGGGTCACGGGGGTGGAGGGAAGGCTCACAGGTCCGCCTCGGCGATCTCGAAGTCGATGACCTGGGAGGGCGACGGGCGGTGCGGGCGCACTCCACCGGTCAGGTTGACCAGGACGTTGGCGTCGGAGGGCACCCGGCCGTCGGCGACGGCCGCGATCACTCCGGCGAAGGCGGTGGCCGCGGCGTGGCAGACCTCGATGCCCTCGACGGTGCGCAGCAGGTCCTTGGCGTGCTCGATCTCCTCGGTGGTCACGGACCGGATGTCACCGCCCGACTCCTTCGCCACATCGCGGATGTAGGGGTAGCTGGGGGTGGGGTTGCCGCGCAGGATGGCGTACGCCGGCCCCTTGGGGTTCTTGACGATGTGCCGGTCCTGGATGGTCTCGGAGTCCTCGGCGTACGCGTGGGCCATGGGGGCGCAGCTGGCCTGCTGCATGGCGACGAAGCGGGGCAGCCTGGAGAGCCGGCCGAGCCTGAGGTACTCGAGGGCGCCCTTGTACGCGCCGAGCAGGCCCATGCCGCTGCTGACCGCCTGGAACACGTAGTCCGGGGTGACCGGCATGGCGTCGAACGCCTCCAGGTAGGCCAGCTTGAGGCCCTCGCGCCGGGAGAGGCTGAAGAAGCCGCCCTCGGAGAAGAGGCCGTTCTCCTCGGCGTAGCGCTGGGCGGCGTTGCCCGCGGTGGCGAACTCGCCGTCGATGGCGTACGTCTTGACCCGCGGGTGGTCGCCGTAGTTGAGGCGGTGCACGAACGCCCGGCCGGCGAAGATGTGGGCCTCGAAGCCGGGCACGATCTGGACGGCGCGGCCGTAGGAGGTCGAGCTGTTGCCCGTCGAGGCGAGTGCGAGCTTCGTGATTCCGAGCTCCCCGAACCGGGAAATTCCCATGGAGGCGATACGGTCCTTGGTGGAACGGGTCGGATTGAAGGACTCGTCCTTCAGAAAGAGGCCGGGAAGGCCTATCTCCGCGCCGAGCTTGTGCGACTGAATACAGGGCGAGTTTCCGTCGCCCAGCCACACGACGTTCTTCGGGTCCCGAACCGGAATGAGCGGGAAATAGCGCAGGAGCGGATTGGGGGAATCCTCCCACTCGGTCTGCGCGGCGTAATCGAGGTCGTAGATGGCGTCCATGGCCCCGGAGCACTCGGGACAGCGGTTGAGCGTCGGGTCGTCGCTCTCCTTCCCGCAGCGAATGCAGCAGTGGTGGACGACCTTCTCGCTCGATCCACGCGCGTAACTGTCGATAAGTTCCGCGTACTTGACGAACGGCATGACGGACCCCTTGGGCGTCGATGGAGTACTGGAGGCGGCCGGCCTGCGGCCTGGCGGCGGGCATCCGCGCCAGGCGTCCGAAGTGGCAGGCGGCAGAAGGCCGATGGGGCGATCGCGCGGGCCCCGGGCGGTTACGGCATACCGTCCGGGAGGCCCGTTCGTGCGATGCCGGAACTCAGTGCCAGATGATGTCGGGCTGCGGGCCGACGGCGGGGCGGGCCGGGCCCGCGAGCGTCACGGACGACCCCGCGGAGGCCGTCGAAGGGGTCGGGAACCCGCTCTGCGCGGCTTGGGTGATCATCACGGAAACCGCGGCGGAAAAACCGATGACAACAAGGGATCGAGTAATTTTTTCCACGAACTGCACGTCATTCTCCTGAGGTGCCCCTGCCAGGTCACGGCAAGGCGCTCGATGTTCTGCCGGGGTGCGGCGGAAGTAATCCTGCGGCCGCGAGTAGGCTGCGCACCAGATACCACCGGTGTCATCAAGTTGCAGGCAGGAACCCCCCACCCGGACAGGAACACACAAGTGGGCAAGAACCGGACAGAACGCATTGACCGCGAAGCAGTGGAGCGCATTCCTGTCGATAAACCGGAGGGATTCGCTCCAGTAATTCCTCAACATCCTGTTGAGATGCACCAGGTGGGCCACCCTCCCGATACCCTTCCCCGGCTCACCGAGATCCACCAGCTGCTTTACGAACGGGTTCTGCGCAACGGCCGGGCCCACGTCGAGACGCTCACGGCGGAGACCGGCCTGGCCGAGGCCGAGGTCGCCACCGGGGTGGCCGACCTGCTCCGGATGCACCTGCTCCGGCTCTCCCCGCAGGACGGCGCGCTGATACCCAGCAGCCCCGAGGTGGCCGCGGCCCATCTGACCGGCCCCATCGAGGCACAGGTGCAGCTCCACCGGCGGTCCATCGAGCAGATCCGCTCCCATCTGCTCACCCTCAACCCCACCTACATCGAGGCCCGGCACCTCGACCGGGGCGGCACCTCGGTCGACGTCCTCACCGGACTTCCCGCCGTCCAGGCCGAGTTGGGCCGGCTCACCTCCGGCTGCCGCACCGAGGTGTTCGCCGCCCATCCGGTGCTGCCGCCCCCCGAAGCGCTGGACGAGGGCCTCCAGCGGACCCTGGACGTCATCGAGCGGGGCGTGCGCATCCGCACCCTCTATCCGCACGCGGTCCTCGCCCACCCGTACATCCAGGCGCACTTCGCGA
Organism: Streptomyces sp. NPDC053513; assembly: GCF_044544765.1. Lineage (NCBI taxonomy): Bacteria > Bacillati > Actinomycetota > Actinomycetes > Kitasatosporales > Streptomycetaceae > Streptomyces > Streptomyces sp. NPDC053513. The sequence continues at coordinate 22,042 of NZ_JBITXP010000014.1, read as the reverse complement.
AGATGACGGACCACGGCTCGCAACTGCGCACCAGCGACCAGGTCGCCGAGCGCATCATCGTCTTCGACCGCGAGGTCGCCGTCCTGCCGGACCGCGTCCGGCCCTCCGGAGGCGTGGGCGCGGTGGTCGTGCGCGAGCCCGCCGTGGTCGAGTACCTCTACCGCTCGCTCGACAGCCTGTGGAGCACCGCCACCCCGTTCTGCGCGGCCCCCAACCGCGTCGGCTACGGCCAGGCCAACGGCGACCTCCGCCGGGCCATCGTCGAGCTCCTCGCGCTCGGCCACAAGGACGAGGGCGTGGCCCGCCGCCTGAGCATGTCCGTACGGGCCTGCCGCCGCCACATCGCCGCGATCATGGAGTCGCTCGGCGCCGAGAGCCGCTTCCAGGCCGGCTACCTGGCGGCCGTCCGGGGCCTGCTCGGCCCGTCCGGTGCGGCCGGAGCGGACCGGACGCCTCCGCAGGAGGAGCCGGCGGCCGGGCCTTCGGACGACGCCTGATCCGACGGGCCCGGCGCCCCGTCACGGCGACGCCTCGGCGGACCGTTCCGCACGGCCGAACGCGAGGTCGATGACCCGGCGCCACCTCACGGGCGGCACCGGCGCGGGGACACCCGGACGGTCGCGCGGCACGAGGACGCGCAGGGCGCCGGGCCGCAGCGTGCAGACGACCGGGGTGGGCATCCGCAGCGCCTCGCCGTCGACCGCCACGGGGATCTCCTCCGCGTCGGAGGTCACCTCGACGCGGTGGGCGGTCAGGACGGACAGCGCCGTGGACTGCGAGCCCCGGACGGCCAGGTCGGCGGCCTGCGCCGCGTCCGTGACCTTGATCCCGAGCACCCCCAGCTCGCCGTCGTCGAGGGTGGGCCGGCGGCCGGCGCCGCTGATGTCGTCGGGCGAGACGTACGGGTTGTTGCTGACGAGGAGGGCCTGCTGGGAGGAGAGCACGGTGTCGTCGACGCGTGCGTCGATCCGGCGCACCCCCTCGCCGAGCAGCAGGTCCGGCATGAGGGAGAGCGCCGTGCCGGCCTTGTCGTCGCGGTACTCCGGGTGCTGGACGACGTCGGCGTACACCCCGAAGGACACCGTGTTCACGAAGGCCCGGCCGGCGACGTCGCCGAGGTCGATCCGGAGCTCCTCGCCGTCGGTCAGCGCGTCGAGGCAGCGGGACGGGTCGGTGCGGTCGAGGCCCAGGTCCAGGGCGAAGTGGTTGCGGGTGCCGGCCGAGATCACCAGGAACGGCAGGTCGTGCTCGGCGGCGACCGCCGCGACCAGGGCCTGCGTGCCGTCGCCGCCCGCGACGCCGAGCAGGTCCGCTCCCCCGGCCACGGCCTCCCGGGCCAGCGCCTCGACGTCGGCCGGGGCGGACGGGTCGAGCAGGACCACCCGGGCCCCGAGCGCCTCCGCCCGCTCGACGAGCCGGAACCGCTCGACCTTCCCGCCGCCGGACTTCGGGTTCATGATCAGGACCGGCCGCCGGGGCCGGGCCGCCGGAGCCGCCCGCATCGACCGCTTCGGACGCGATCGGCGCAGCGCCGCCCGTGCGCAGGCCAGGGCCGCGCCCCAGCACAGGCCCAGGATCAGCGCCGTCAGCCACAGGCCCTCGTACGTGAAGAGGACCAGGACGCCGACGGGCGCGGCGATCGCGAGGAGCGCCCCGAGCAGGCGCACGGCGCCCCGGCGCGACACGAACCACCAGACGCCGGCGGCGCAGAGGACGAGGCCGAGGAACCCGGCCCCGACGACCGCGAGGCCGCCGTCCCCGATCGCGAGCAGGAGCACGACCAGTGAACCGACGGCCGCGAGCAGGGCCAGCCGCGCGAGCAGCCGCGCGGCCGGGTTCCCTGCGGGTCCTGAGCCTTCCATGCCGTCCTCTCCCCTGCCGTTCCCGACCACGGGACCGTGTACGCCCACGGAGCCGTGCCCGACCACGGGACCGTGTACGCCCACGGAGCCGTGCCCGACCACGGGACCGTTCCCGACCACGGAGCCGTGTACAGCCACGGAGCCGTGCCCGGTCGCGGACCGGGCGCTCGCGGGGCCGGGCGCTCGCGGGGTCCCGTGTCCGGTCCGGGACACCAGCCTGCCCGGTCCCGGTCCCGAGGGCATCCGGGTGCGGGCCGTTCGAGCTCCTCGGGGGCCTCCCGGCCCGGCGGGCAGAGGCCGGCCGGACAGCCGGTCGGACGGACGGTCGGCCCTCAGGCGCGGCAGCGCAGGAGCTCGAAGGGCGGGTTGGCGAGGCAGTCCGCCCAGAAGTCCGCGCCGAACTCACGGACGCCGGCCTCGGAGATCTCCAGCGGGACCCAGGTCAGCTCGCCGAAACCGGCCGCCCGCAGGGACCCCTCGTACACCTCGCGGCGCGGGCAGGCGCCGACGAACGAGATCGGCGGGTCGAGCAGCGCCGTGATCCGGACGCGCGGCCCGGTCTCGATCTCCTCGCCGGTCGCCTCGCAGAGGAAGCCGTACTTGGCGAGGGACGGCCCGTCGAAGCGGTAGTCGGGCTTCTGCGCGAGCACGAAGAACTCGCCCCCGGGCTCCAGGCTCCGGTGCACGTGGCGGCACATCCGCTCCATGGCGGCGACGTCCGGCGCGTAGTTGAGGAGCTGGACCCCCAGCGCGATGTCGAAGCGCCGGTCGAGGTCGCGCAGCTCGGACACGTCGCCCACCTCGTAGCGCACGCCCAGCGGTTCGCTCTCCTCGAAGGCCCGCGCGGCGTCGACCATCGCGCCGGAGATGTCGACGCCGAGCACCTCGGAGGCGCCCCGCCGCTTGAACTCCCTGCTGTAGAAGCCGGTGCCGGAGGCGAGGTCGAGGACCGACCTGCCCCGTACGTCGCCGACCAGGCCCAGGAAGCTGGGCACCTCCCCGTACCGTGTCAGCGGCAGGGACTTGAATCCCTCGAACGTCTCGCCGATCTCGTCGTACAGCTGCACGCCCATGGCGCGATCCTCCCCGGTGCTCGGTCATGTCCCTGGTGATCAGTCGTGCCTCGGCAGTCTTGCCGGATCGCGACGGCAGTCCGTACTGGCGGATCCCACGAAGTCCCGGACACCGCGCTGGCCTCCCGTACGGGGGCGCGTACGGTCCCGGGGGACGTCGAGGACTCCGGAAACTCCTCCGCCGATTCCTGTTATCGGCCCGCCGCCCCGTGATCTCCCAGTTGTTGGCCGTAGACGACAGCGGGAACGGACAGGGTGGTTCGGAGCATGGGCGCACAGCACGGTACGGAACTGGTCAGGGCGGCACAGAGCGGAGATCCGCGGGCGCAGGACCGGCTCATCGCCCTCCAACTGCCGCTGGTCTACAACATCGTGGGCCGGGCGATGAACGGCCACCACGACGTCGACGACGTGGTGCAGGAGACGATGCTGCGGGCGCTCGCCGGCCTCGGCGACCTGCGGTCCCCGGACAGCTTCAGGTCCTGGCTGGTCGCCATCACCATGAACGGCGTCCGCAGCCACTGGCACCGGCAGCAGCAGGCCGGCCTGCCCGCGAGCGGCCTCGACGACGCCCGCGAGCTCGCGCAGCCGGGGGCCGATTTCGTGGAGCTGGCCGTGGTCCGGCTGAACCTTTCCGGCCAGCGGCGCGAGACCGCCGAGGCGACCCGCTGGATGGAGCCGGACGACCGGGAGCTGCTCTCCCTGTGGTGGCTGGAATGTGCGGGCGAGCTGAGCCGCCACGAGGTGGCCGCCGCGCTCGGGCTGTCCCCGCAGCACACCGCGGTGCGGGTCCAGCGGATGAAGGAGCGGCTCGAGACCGCGCGGGTCGTCGTGCGGGCCCTGTCGCAGAACCCGCCGTGCGCGACGTTGCACCACGAGATCGACACCTGGGACGGCCGGCCGTCGGCCCTCTGGCGCAAGCGCATCGCCCGGCACGCGCGCGCGTGCGCGTACTGCGCCGGGCTGTGGAGCGGGCTCGTGCCGGCGGAGGGGCTGCTCGCCGGGCTGCTCCTGGTGCCCCCGGCCGCGCTGCTCCTCGCGGGCGTCCGCGAGCGGGCGGGCTTCGAGACCGTCGCCGCGGTCTCCCCGTCGGCCGTTCCGCTCGCCGGTCCGGTGGCCGGTCCGGTCGCGGACCCGCTCGCGTCGCCGGACGCCGGGCCGCTCACCGCGCCGTCGCACGGTTGCGCAGCCGGTACGGGAGCCGGGGCCGGGGTCGGTACGGGAGCCGGGGCCGGGCCCCGGGGAGGGGCCGCGGGGCGCGGCCCCCGGAGCGGCCGCGCCGCCCGGCGCCGGCGCCGGCAACAGCGGGGCCGCAGGCGCGCCGTCATCGCGGCGGGCATAGCCGTGGTGGCGGTCACCGGCGGCGCCTTCACCCTGACCACCGGCCCCGACGAGGGTACGGAGAGCAGGGAGACGACCCTCGCCGCGACGACCGGCACCGGCCTGCCCGCCCCTCAGGGATCGACCGCCTCCCCGGCGGCCGCCTCCCCCTCGGCCGCCTCTTCGCCGTCGGCCTCGAAGACCCCCCGTACGACCCCGAAGCCCTCGCGCCCCGCGCCGACCGCCTCCCGCACCTCACCGCCACCCCGGCCGACGCGTACGGCCGCGCCCTCGACCGCTTCCGCTCCCCGTCCCACCCGCACGCACACGACCTCCGGCTCCGCCGCCGGATCCGGTTCCGGTTCTGGTTCCAGTTCCGGTTCCGGTTCCGCCCAGGAGCAGGTGATCGAGCTGGTCAACGCGGAACGCGCCAAGGCGGGCTGCGGGCCGCTGACCGAGCACCCCCTGCTGACCGAGGCCGCCCAGGGCCATTCCGACGACATGGCCGCGCGGGACTTCTTCGACCACACCGACCCCGACGGCGACGGCCCCGGCGAGCGCATCACCGCGGCCGGATACGCGTGGTCGTCGTACGGCGAGAACATCGCGAAGGGCCAGACCACGGCGGCCGAGGTGATGGACTCCTGGATGCACAGCCCCGGTCACCGGGCGAACATCCTGAACTGCGGTTTCAAGGAGATCGGCGTCGGCCTCCACACCTCCGGGGGCCCCTACTGGACGCAGGCCTTCGGCAGCCGCTGAGACCCGGTGAGGGGCCCGATGTGACGAGGACGACGTCCATGAGGGGCATCTTGACGGTTCCCTGACGCGTGACCCCGGCTCCGGCCCTCCCGGGCTGCTTAGGCTTGCCCGGCCGTCCATTCGATGGCCGAAAGCCGACAGCCGGGTCGACGCCTCGTCGACGCCCGCCGACACTCCAGGGACACCCGTATGGCCACCACGAAGGACGCCCGCACCGGACGATTGCGGGCGTGGATGCTGGAGGGCCTCTCCGACATGGGGAAGGGCAGGCCCTCCCGGCCCGTGGAGGCGGCGCCGGACGCCACCCACCAGGGGCAGCGCTGGTGGCGGGTGATGTGCCTGACCGGTGTCGACTACTTCTCGACCCTCGGTTACCAGCCGGGCATCGCGGCCCTGGCCGCCGGGCTCCTCTCCCCCGTCGCGACGGTCGTCCTGGTGATCGTCACCCTGGCGGGCGCCCTGCCGGTCTACCGGCGGGTGGCGGAGGAGAGCCCGCACGGCGAGGGCTCGATCGCGATGCTGTCGCGGCTGCTGTCCTTCTGGCAGGGCAAGCTCTTCGTCCTCACCCTGCTCGGATTCGCCGCGACGGACTTCCTCATCACCATCACCCTGTCGGCCGCCGACGCCTCCACCCACCTGGTGGAGAACCCCCATCTCGAATCGGCGCTGCACGACAAGCAGATGATCATCACGCTCGTGCTGATCGCCCTGCTGGGCGCGGTGTTCCTGAAGGGCTTCCTGGAGGCCATCGGCGTCGCGGTGGCCCTGGTCGGGCTCTATCTCGGCCTGAACGTGGTCGTCGTGGCCACCGGCCTGTGGCACGTCCTCACCGAGGGCCACGTGGTGACCGACTGGTCCGCGGCGCTGACCCAGGAGCACGGCAACGTCTTCGCCATGGTCGGCGTCGCCCTGCTCGTCTTCCCGAAGCTCGCCCTCGGCCTGTCCGGCTTCGAGACCGGCGTGGCGGTCATGCCGCACGTCCAGGGCGATCCGGACGACACCGAGGCCAGGCCCGCCGGACGCATCCGGGGGACGAAGAAGCTGCTCACCACGGCCGCGCTGATCATGAGCGTCTTCCTGATCTGCACCAGCTTCATCACCACGGTCCTGATCCCGCAGAAGGAGTTCGAGTCCGGCGGCAACGCCAACGGCCGCGCGCTCGCCTACCTCGCCCACGAGTACCTGGGCAGCGCCTTCGGCACGGTCTACGACGTCTCCACGATCGCGATCCTCTGGTTCGCGGGCGCCTCTGCCATGGCCGGCCTGCTCAACCTGATGCCCCGCTACCTGCCGAAGTACGGCATGGCCCCGCACTGGGCGCGCGCCGTGCGCCCCATGGTCATCGTCTTCACCCTGGTCGCCTTCCTGGTGACGTGGATCTTCGACGCCGACGTCGACGCCCAGGGCGGCGCGTACGCCACCGGTGTCCTCGTCCTGATCTGCTCGGCCGCCATCGCGGTGACCATCGCCGCGCGCAAGGCCGGGCAGAAGGGCTGGACGATCGGCTTCGGCGTGATCTCGGTGGTCTTCCTCTACACGACCGTCGTCAACGTCATCGAGCGCCCCGACGGCGTGAAGATCGGCGCCTGCTTCATCGCCGGCATCATCCTCATCTCGCTCCTCTCCCGCCTCGGCCGCGCCTTCGAGCTGCGCGTCACCCACATCGAGCTCGACGACATGGCCGAACGCTTCATCCAGGACGTGTCCCGTCGCACCCCCCGCTTCATCGCCAACGAGCCGGGCGACCGGGACGTCGCCGAGTACCACGACAAGATCGAGCAGATCCGCGCCGACAACGACCTGCCGACCACCGAGGACTTCGTCTTCGTCGAGGTGACCGTCACCGACCCCTCCGAGTTCGAGGCCGGCCTGACCGTCCGCGGCGAGGTCCTCCACGACCGCTACCGCGTCCTCACCGTCGAGTCCTCCTCCGTCCCCAACGCCCTCGCGGCCCTCCTCCTCCACGCCCGCGACCTGACCGGCGTCCGCCCCCACATCTACTTCGAGTGGACCGAGGGCAACCCCTTCGCCAACTTCTTCCGCTTCTTCCTCCTCGGCCGGGGCGAGGTCGCCCCCACCACCCGCGAGGTGCTGCGCGAGGCGGAGCCCGACCGGGACCGCCGCCCCCGCGTCCACGTCGGCTGAGCCGGGCGGCGACCTCACACCTCGTGCGCCCGCCGCGTGCGGCGGCGGGCGGCGAAGGCGCCGGCCCGTCCCGAGCGGGGCGGGCAGCAGACGTCGGCACGGACGCGGACGAGGCCGCCGCCCACGTCCGACGGCTCGCCACGGACAGGCGCTGCCGTCCGGGGCGTCTCCGGACGGGGCCGGTCAGGGCAGTTGGGCGAGCTGGACGAGGTTGCCGCAGGTGTCGTCGAGGACCGCGACGACGACCGGTCCCGCCTCCGTGGGCTCCTGGGTGAAGCGGACCCCGAGGGCGCTCAGCCGCTCGTACTCCGCGCGGACGTCGTCGACGGCGAAGGAGGTGGCCGGGATGCCGTCCCGGACCAGGGCCTCGGCGTACGCCTTGGCGGCGGGGTGGGCGTCGGGTTCCAGGAGCAGCTCGGTGCCCTCGGGGGCCTCCGGCGAGACGACGGTCAGCCAGCGGTAGTCGCCCAGGGGGACCTCCGTCTTCTTCACGAAGCCCAGCTTCTCGGTGTAGAAGCGGAGCGCCTTGTCCTGGTCGTCGACGAAGACACTGGTGACGTGGATCCGCATGGCGTTTCCTCCTGTGGTGCGGACGGACACGGGGTCAGGTGATCGCGAGCGGGTCGTTCGGGGCGAGCGCGGCGGCGATGCGCCGGGCGACCACCTCGGCCATGTTGCCCTCGGGGGTGGTGGGGGTCTTCGTCGCGGAGACCGCGAGGGCGAGCCGCTTCGACGGGAGGTACGCCTGGATCGCCGCGTACCCGGAGAACGACGGGTTCTGCAGCACCCAGCCGTTGACGACGATGACGCCGAGGCCGAAGTGCTTGGCCTCGGTCTGCTTCAGGCAGATCGAGGCGGGGCACCTGGCCGTCCCTCCGCCGAGGCCGACCGTCCCCGGGTTCAGGAGCGTGCGGTACGAGCGGTGGGAGAGGAGTTCACCGCTGCCGACGGCCCGCGCCGACGTGGCCAGGTCGCAGATGTGGGTGGTGATGACCGCGCCCGGCGCGGTGGTCCACGAGGGGTTCCAGAAGGTGGACTCCTCGTAGAAGCCGCGGTCCGAGGTGAAGGCGTGCAGGACCGGGCCGGGGATGTCCGGGGTGAAGCCGTTCCTGGTGTTCCGCATGCCGAGCGGGCCGGTGACCCGTTCCCTGACGAGCCGGTCGATGCGGGTGCCGGTGATCTTCTCGAGCGCGGCGACGAGCAGGAGGTAGTTGGCGTGGGAGTAGCTCCAGCTGGTGCCCGGCTCGTACCAGAAGGAGTGCTTGAGGGGGTAGGCGAGGAGCTCCGCCGGGGTCCACTGGCGGAAGGGGTGCGGGACCAGTTCGGCGAGGAAGGCCGGGTCGGTGACGTAGTCGTGGAGGCCGGTGGTGTTGTCGGCCAGCATCCGCAGGGTGATCCGGTCCGCCTTGGGCAGGTGGGGCAGCCATCGCTCCACCGTGTCGTCGAGGCCGACCCTCCCCTCCTCGACGAGCTGGAGGAGGACCGTGGCGATGTGGGCGAAGGCCACGGAACCGGCCCGGAAGTGCATGTCCGGCTCGGCGGGGACTCCGGTCATCGACTCGCCGAGGGCGTCGGTGACGACCTCGTGTCCGTCGACGGTGACCCGCAGCTGGACGGACTTGAGCTTGAGGTCGCTCTTGGCCTTGCGGGTGATGTCGAGGATCCGGCGGGCCTTGCCGTCGAGGGGCCGCTCGGTCCGCACGCAGTCGCTCCCGCCGGGCCTCCCGGGGCGGGAGGCGAGCGCCGGGGCGGCGGCGGTCTGGACGGTGAGGGCGAGGAGCGCGGCGCAGAGGAGGGCCCTGCGGGACCGGCTCCGGGTGGGGGTGGGTCTCATGTCCCGCACTATGTCGGCAGGAACCGTCTTGAACCGGTCGAACACTCCACGGAGCGGACGAGAGGCATCCATGTGGGGCAGACGGGACGGCCGCCGCCCCGTCCCGCCACTCGGTCGTGCCGCCCGGTCGTGCCGCCCGGGAGCCGGGCTCGTCTACCGGCCCGGCGCGGCCGGCCACCGCCGGTGCAGCGCGTCGATGTGGAAGGCGTGCGCGTGGTGGGCGCCGGCCCCGGCCAGGTGCGGGTGGCCGGCCGGGAGCTCGGGGTGGACGTGCTCCAGCTCGGCCGGGTCCTCGCGGGGCCAGAGGCGGGCGGCGCCCACGGCCCCGAGGAGGGCGAGGGCGGCGAGCACGGCCGCCGAGACGGCGGGTCCCGCCCATGCGGCGAGCCCGCCGGCGAGCGGGTAGGCGAGCAGCCAGCAGGCGTGCGAGAGGGAGAACCGGGCCGCGAAGGCGGCCGGCAGGTCGCCCCCGGCGGCCGAGCGGCGCACCACCCTGCCGCCGGGCGTGAGGACCGCCGAGCCGGCCGCGCCGGCCACCAGCCAGACCGCGAGCAGCGCGGGCCAGGACCAGGGCCCCGGGGCGGCGGTGAGACCGAGGGCGAGGAGCGCGAGGGCGCCGGGCAGGACGAGGGCGGCCCGGACCATGACGGCTCGGTCGTCCGCCCGGTCCAGGACGCGGGGCAGCAGCAGCGCCACGGTCATGGACCCCGCCCCGTACGCGCCGAGGGCGAGCGGGACGTCGCCGGCGGGGCGGCCGAGGGTGTCGCGGACCAGGAGCACGGTGTCCACGAGGACCACGGCGCCGGCGGCGGCGACGGCGAGGTCGAGGGCGAGGAGGGCGCGCAGCCGCGGGGTGGCGAGGAGGAGCCGGACGCCGAAGGCCACCCTGGCGTACAGGCGGCCGGTGCCGGTCCCGGCGGCTTCGGGCCGGGGTGGCGGGGGCAGGGCGGTGGTCCGGACGAGGAGCGCGGAGGCGAGGAACCCGGCGGTGGTGCCGGTGAAGAGCCAGGAGTACGGGACGAGGGTGAGCAGCGCGGCGGCGAGCAGGGGGCTGACCAGGCTCTCCAGGTCGTAGGCGAGGCGGGAGAGGGAGAGGGCCTCGGTGTAGTCGTGCCCCTCGGGCAGCACCTGTGGGATCGTCGCCTGGAAGGCGGGGGTGAAGGCGGCGGAGGCGGCCTGGAGCAGGAGGATCAGGAGGTACACCTGCCACACCCGGGTGACGAACGGCAGGGCGAGCACGACCGTCGCCCGCGCCAGGTCCATCGAGACGAGCAGCGCGCGCCGGGGCACCCGGTCGGCGAGCGCTCCGGCGAGCGGGGCGACGGCCACGTACGCGGCCATCTTGAGGGCGAGGGCGGTGCCGAGCACGGCCCCGGCGTCCGCTCCGGCCAGGTCGTACGCGAGGAGGCTCAGGGCCACGGTCGCCAGGCCGGTGCCGGTGAGGGCGACGACCTGCGCGGCGAAGAGGCGCCGGTAGGTGCGGTTGCGGAGGACGGACAGCATGGGGGAGCCCCCGGTCGGCCACGGCGGACGGCTGAGGTCTCCACCGTAACCGACGCGTGCACGAGTGCGCACATGTTCACGCTACTGGGGTGCGGGCGGTTCAGTCGTGCCAGGGCTCTCCGGTCACCTGGTGGTCGGCGCGGCTGATCGCCTCGACGACCAGGCGCTTCAGGTGCCCGTCCGGCATGGCGTACACGACCCGGCGGCCCTCCTTGCGGGTCGTGACGAGTCCGCCGAGGCGCAGTTTGGCGAGGTGCTGACTGACGGCGGGGCGCGCGGCCCCGCACGCCTCGGTCAGGGCGCCGACGTCGGCCTCGCCCCGGGTGAGCAGCCACACCAGATGGAGCCGGGTCGGGTCGGCGAGCAGGCCGAACACCTCGGCCGCCGCCGCGAGTTCACGCGCCCCCGGGGTCCGCTCGTGCGGGCGGGCGGCGGCTGCGGGTTCCATGGGCGCGGGCCCGGGTGTGGACATGCGCCCACCGTACCCAGGAAGCGGACACGGGGGCCCGGCGGACCCGGGCCGGGCCGGGGTGCCGTGGCCCCGCCGACTCCGGACCGGCCCCGGACGCCCAGGGCGGACGGACCCGGCGGCCCGCCGACCCGGCCGGTCTTCACACCCCGAGGCCCGGCCGGTCTTCACACCCCGAGGCCCGGCCGGTCTCCGTGCCCCGGGCCCGGCGGCGTCAGACGCGCAGTTCCTTCGCCTCGAAGCGGCCCTCGCCGAGGACCAGGACGAAGGAGACCTGCTGGCCCTCGGAGACCGTCCGCTGCGCGCCCTCGATGTCCTCGGCGCTGAAGTACACCTGCTCCTCGGAGCCCACGGGGACGACGAAGCCGTACCCGCCGAGTCGGTTGAAGGACCGCACGAACCCTTTGCTTCTGCCTTCCACTGCGACCTCCTCGTCGTCACCGGCGACGCGGTCGGGAGCGTCCGGCCCGGGTGGCCGTTTCCGCGTCTCAGGGGAGATGTACCCCGACGGTCCGCCCTTCGCCACCGCCCTCGGGCGTGCGGAGCACCCCGGACGATCTAGTACAATGTTCAACAGAGGCCTGCTGTCGGAGATCCCCCGTGTCCGACAGCGGGCCTCGCCCCTTTCCCCGCGGGGATCCCCTCAGGCGCGGCCGCCCGGGTACGCGATCCGCGCCGTGATCCTGGCGATGCGCCGGGCCGATTCCTCCGGCGGGGCCACCGGCTGGACGATGTGGCTGACGGTGAGCCGCACGATCGCCTCGACGGCGAGCCCCCGGGACTCCTCGTCGACATCGGGCCAGGCCTCGGTCGCGTACGCGTCGAGCATCGCCATCGCCGTGCCGAAGACCGGCTCCGGGCGGGTCGTGAGGTAGGCGAGGAGGTCGTCCTCGCCGCCGCGCGCCGCGAGCAGGACGCTCTTGATGAGGGGGTTGTCCACGGCCTGCTGGAGCGTGTAGCCGACGCCCGCCGCCGCCGCCGCCTCCAACTCGCCCCGGTGCGCGTCGAGTTCCCGCTGGATCCCGACGAGGAAGCCCTCCAGCTCGCGCTGGACCAGGGCGTTGCCGACGGCCTCCTTGGAGCCGAACTCGTTGTAGAGCGTCTGGCGGCTGATGCCCGCGGCCCGCGCGATGGCGGCCATGCGCAGCCCGCCCCAGCCGTCGTCGGCGACGAGCCGGTAGGCGGCGTCGAGCACCTGCTCACGCAGGAGGGACCGAACACTCTCGCGGAAACGTGTCATCGTGCCCCCACTTTATCCACCGGGCACTGTCCAGAGCATTGACGCTCAAACGGCTTCCGTCTATGAACTGGACAGTAGGCAAGCGAAGTGTCCACCTCTCCGAGGAGCCGGTCTTGGCCCTGCACAGCGACGCCCCCGAAGCCCCCGCCGCCGCCTGGCGCGACCCCAAGCGCTGGCTCTGGCTGTTCGGCCTGCTCATCCCGGCCTTCCCCTTCCTCTCCTGGGGACTGGTGAACGCCACCGGGCTCCGTCTCTTCTGGTGGACCGGGACCCTCGTCCTGTACGTGGTCTTCCCGGTCGTCGACCACCTCATCGGCAAGGACTCCGCCAACCCTCCGGACAGCGCGATCGCCCACCTGGAACAGGACCGCTACTACCGGTGGTGCACCTACCTCTACCTCCCCCTCCAGTACGCCGGCCTCGTCCTCGGCTGCTGGCTGATCACCCGGGGCGACCTCTCCCTCGTGGACCGGATCGGGCTGACGCTCACCCTCGGCGGGGTCGCCGGCATCGCCATCAACACCGCCCACGAGCTGGGGCACAAGACGGAGGCCCTGGAGCGCCGGCTCTCCCGGATAGCGCTCGCCCAGACCTGGTACGGGCACTTCTACGTCGAGCACAACCACGGCCACCACATCCGCGTCGCCACCCCGGAGGACCCCGCGAGCGCCCGGCTCGGCGAGAGCTTCTGGCGCTTCCTGCCCCGGACCGTCCTCGGCAGCCTCACCTCCGCCTGGCATCTGGAGAAGCGCCGGCTCACCCGCCGGGGCCGGTCCGTGTGGAGCCCGCGCAACAGGATCCTCGGCTCCTGGGCGCTGTCGTTCGTCCTCTTCGCGGGGCTCGCGCTCGCCTTCGGGCCGGGGGTCCTGCCGTACCTCGCGGTCCAGGCGGTCTTCGGCTTCTGCCTGCTCGAAGTCATCAACTACACCGAGCACTACGGCCTCCAGCGGGAGCGCACCGCGAGCGGACGGTACGAGCGGTGCGCCCCGCGCCACAGCTGGAACAGCGACAACGTCGCCTCGAACGTCTTCCTCTACCACCTCCAGCGGCACAGCGACCACCACGCGAACCCCACCCGGCGCTACCAGTCGCTGCGCCACTTCGACGAGGCACCCGAGATGCCGACGGGCTACGCGGGGATGATCGTCCTCGCGTACGTGCCCCCGCTCTGGCGCCGCGTCATGGACCCCCGGGTCCTCGCCCACTACGACGGGGACGTGACCCGGGCGAACCTCCAGCCGTCCCGCCGGGCCCGCCTGCTCGCCCGGTACGGGACGGCGGCCGGCTGAACTCCCCCGCCCCTCACTCCGACCGCTTCGTCAGCCACGGCGCGGCGGCCGCGAGGAGGGCGGTCACACCGAGGGGGATCGTCGGGCCGGGGAGCGGGGCGAAGTGCGGGGAGTGGTTGGCGGGGACGGTGTCGGGGAGGCCGTCCTCCAGGAGGGAGCCGGGGTCGACGCCCGCGTACAGGGCGGGGTCGGCGCCGCCGAAGTGCCAGAAGACGGAGGGGACGCCGAGCGCGGTCCCGAAGACGCCGAAGTCCTCGCTGCCGGTGATCGCCCGGGGGAGGGTGAAGACGTGCCCCCCGCCGAGGGCTTCGGTGAGGGCGGCCTGGACGACGGCGGTGGCGGAGGCGTCGTTCACGGTGACCGGGAAGGAGTTGAGCGGGACGATCTCGGGCTCCTTCGGGGCGCCCGAGGCGGCGGCCTCCGCGCGGACGATCCGCTCGACGGCGGCGAGGAGCCGGTCGCGCACCGCCGGGGTGGTCGAGCGGACGTTGACCTTCAGTTCGGCGGTGTCCGGGATGATGTTCTCCTTCGTCCCGGCGTGCAGCGATCCGACGGTCACGACCGCCGTCTGCGAGGCGCCGACCTCCCGGGAGACCACGGTCTGCAGCCGCATGACGACCGCGGCCGCCATCACCACGGGGTCCACGGCCGTCTCGGGCGTGGACCCGTGGCCGCCGCGCCCGAAGAGGGTCACCCGGAAACTGTCGGACGCGGCCATCACCGGTCCCGGCCGGGTGCCGAGGAAGCCGACGGGGGCCGGGGCGACGTGCTGGGCGAGGCACACCTCGGCGCGCGGGAAGCGGTCGAGGAAGCCGTCCTCGATCATGGCGGGCGCGCCGCCGACCTCCTCGGCGGGCTGGAACACGGCGACGACGGTGCCGTGCCAGGCGTCCCGGTGGGCGGCGAGCCGGTCAGTGGCGCCGAGCAGACAGGTGACGTGCATGTCGTGCCCGCAGGCGTGCATGACGGGCACTTCGTGGCCGTCGGGGTCGGTGCCGGTCGCGGTGGAGGCGTACGGCAGTCCGGTCTCCTCCTTGACGGGGAGGGCGTCCATGTCGGCGCGGAGCAGCACGACGGGGCCGGGGCCGTTGGCGAGGACGCCGACGACGCCGGTGCGGCCGACGCCCTCGGTGACCTCCCAGCCCTGCGCGCGGAGCCGCCCGGCGACGACGCCCGCGGTGCGGAACTCCTGGAACGACAGCTCGGGGTGGGCGTGCAGGTCCTCGTAGAGGGCGCGCAGATCGGGCAGGCGGGCGTCGAGGCCGGAGAGGAGGGGGGCGAGCGACGTGTCGGCGGTCATGCGAGGGACTCCTTCGTGGTGCGGGAGGGGCGGGGGGCGCGGTCGGCGGCCGCGCGGAAGGCGTCGGCGTCCTGCGGGGTCAGGCACGCCATGACGGCGGCGATCACCGCGCCGAGGACGAGGAAGCCGAAGGCGACGTGGAAGGAGAAGGCGTCGGCGAGCGCGCCCATGACGGGCGGGGCGACCATGCCGGCGACCTGGCCGCCGAGGATGACGACGGCGCTGCCGACGCCCACGTACCCCGGGGCGAGGCCGGCGAGGGGGACGGCGAAGATCGGCATGTACGCGAGGGAGGCGGCGAAGACGGCGACGGTGCCCAGGACGACGAAACCGGTGAGGGACGGCGCGTTCGCCATGAGGAGCAGGGCGACGGCGGCGACGGTCATGCCGGGGACGACGATCAGGCGGTGCCGGCCGCCGAGCCGGTCGGAGAGCCGCCCGCCGAGGACGGTGGCGACCGCGGCGCCGAGCGCGGGGACGGCGACGAGCGCTCCGGCCTCGGTGAGGGAGACGCCGTGCTCCTCGCTCAGGTACGACGGGACCCAGGTGTTGAGGCCCCAGACGATGGTGTTGTAGCCGAACATCATGAGGGCGAAGCGCCACAGGACGCCCTTGCGCAGGACGGCGCGGAGGGCGGGGCGCGGGGTCCCGGCCCCTTCCGTGCAGGGCAGCGGGGCCGGGAGCCGGAGGCGTACGGCGACGAGGACGAGGACGCCGAGGGCCGCGGTGGACCAGAAGGCCGAGCGCCAGCCGAAGGCGGCGACGAGCGGGGCGACGGCGAGGGGCGTGACGACGGCGGCCAGGGCGTTGGAGCTCATCACCGTCCCGTTGGCGCTGCCGCGCTCCTCGGGCGTGGTGCGTTCGACCAGGACCTTCATGGAGGCCGGCGGGAAGACGCCCTCGGCGGCGCCGAAGGCGAAGCGCAGGGCGAGCAGCACCGCGAACGACCAGGCGAAGCCGGTGAGGGCGGTGAAGACCGACCACGAGAGCAGCGCCCAGAGGGTCACGCGCCGGCCGCCGAAGCGGTCGGCGAGCAGGCCGCCGGGAATCTGGCAGAGGGCGTAGGCGAGGAAGAACGCGGAGACGACGAGGCCCTGCCGCGTGCGGTCGAGGTCGAACTCGGCGCCGAGGGACGGCAGGACGAGGTTGATCACGAGCCGGTCGGCGTAGTCGACCAGCCAGGCCGCGAAGAGCAGGGCGACCGTGAGCCGGACGGTCCCGCGGCGCGCGGGCGGCGCCGCCGGGGACGGGGGAAGGGGCGGAGCAGGCACGGTACTCCTCTCACCGGTGGCCGGAACTGGTGGTCCGGCCGGAAGTGCCCCTACGATCCGGTCCGTGAGCGAGGTCCCCCCGCAATTGCCGGAAAGCATCTTCGGAGGCGCCGTTCCGCCGGAATCCCGCACCGGAGGCTCCACGGTGGCCTTCTCCGAGCTGGATCTGGCGCTGATCGACGCCCTCCAGGCCGCGCCCCGGGCGCCGTGGACGCGGATCGGGCGGGCGCTCGGCGTGAACCCGACGACGGCCGCCCGGCGCTTCGAACGGCTCCGCGCCGAGGGGCTCGCCTGGGTCACGGCGTACGACGCGGCGAAGACGGCCACCGTCGCCTACGTGGAGGTGCGGTGCCGGCCGCGCGCCTTCGACCGGGTGAGCGCGGCGGTCACGGCGCTGCCGTGGGTGTTCAGCGTCGACGAGACGGCCGGGGACTTCGACCTGTTCCTCTCCGTCGCCGCCCCGGACCTGCCCTCCCTGGGCCGTGCGGTGCACACCGGGATCGGCGGACTGCGCGGTGTCCGCTCCACCCGGACCCGGCTCGGCATGACGCTGTACGGGGAGGGGCGGGACTGGCGGATGCGGGCGATGAACCCCGCGGAACGGGCCGGGCTCGGCGAGCCGGGCGCCGTCGCCCGGCCCCGGACGTACAGCACGCATCTGCACGCGCGCCCCGCGCCCGAGGACCAGGCGCTGGTGACCGCGCTGGGTGCCGACGGGCGGCTCGGGTACGGGGAGCTCGGCGCGCTCACGGGCATGAGCGAGCACACCGCGCGGCGCCGGCTCCAACGCCTGATCCGCGACGGGGACATCACCCTGCGCTGCGATCTGGCGCACCCGCTGGCGGGGCTGTCCACGATGGTGATCTACCGGACGTCGGTGCCGTACGCCCTCCTGGAGCGGACGGGCAACGCGCTGGCCCGCCTGGAACAGGTGCGGATGTGCGCGTCGGTCAGCGGCCCGTACAACCTGCTCGTCCTGGTCTGGCTGCACGGGCTCGGCGCGGTGGACCCCTTCGAGGCGCAGCTCGCGGAGCGCTTCCCGGCCCTGGAGGTGCGGGACCGGACGGTGGCCCTGCACTCCCCCAAGCGCATGAGCTGGCTCCTCGACGAGCACGGGCGGGCGACGGGCCGGGTCGCGCTGGGGCTGCCCGAACTCTGAGGCCCCGGCCCGGGGCCCGCGGGGAGGTGGTAGGCGGTGCTCGGGCTCGCGGGCGCGGTGGTGCTCCTGACCCACCCGAGGCGCATCGAAAGGCCTCGCCGGCGTCGGCGGTGACGCCGTGCCGCGCGGCCTGACAAACCGCGTACCCGGTTTACCCCCCGTACCCTGCGCCCCTCTTCGCCCCCCTCCCCGGCCCCCGACGTGCGCCCTCCCCGTCCCTTCCCGCAGCGGTTCCGCCGGTATTTCACCCCAAAGGAGGGTTTACACGCCGGAGCACCCCGAAGGCGCACCCCGGCTCGTACAATACCGAGCAGTCGGTTTACAGCCATGGGAGCCCTGGGTGACCAAACAGGAGCGGGCCACGCGGACCCGCGACGCACTGATCAGGTCGGCGGCCGAGGAATTCGACCGGCACGGCTACGCCCTGGCCACGCTCTCCGCGATCAGCGCGAGAGCGGGCGTGAGCCCCGGAGCCCTCCACTTCCACTTCGAGAACAAGGCCGCGGTCGCCGAAGCCGTCGAGCAGGAGGCCTGCGCCGCCCTGCGCCGCACCGCCCGGATCGTGTACGGCCGGCGGTCGAACGCCCTGCAGAACCTCACCGACACCACCCACGCCCTGGCCCGGCTGCTCCGCGACGACGTCGTCGTCCGCGCCGGCTTCCGGCTCAGCTGCGCCGACGACTCCCGTACGGAACTCAGCCTGCGCCAAGAGTGGCAGAGCTGTGTGCAGCAGCGGCTCGCGGAAGCGGCCGACGAGGGCCTGCTCGCCGTCGGCGCCGGAGGCCGACAGGACCTCGCCCGCACCGTCGTGGCCGCGACGATCGGCCTGGAGACCCTCTGGCGCGACAACGGCGAATGGCTCTCCCCCCGCACCGTCACGGGCCTGTGGCGCACCCTGCTGCCGATGCTGGCCGCCCCCGGGGCGCTCGCCGGACTGGATCCCGCGGGGAGCCCGGCCGTGGCCGACGACACCCGCGTCCCCGTCGGCTGAGCGTCCGGCCCGGCCGCGAGGGGGTGCCGCGCGACCGGGGGTCAGAGCTTGTAGCCGCCCGACACGTCCACGCACTGGCCCGTGATCCAGCGCGCGTCGTCGGAGACGAGGAAGCCGACCACGTCCGCGACGTCGGCCGGCGTGCCGAGCCGGTTGAGGACCGAGTGGGCCGCGAGGGCGGCACTCTCCTCCGGCGTCGTGCGGCGGTGCGCGTTCATGTCCGTCGCGACGTAACCGGGGGCCACGGAGTTCACCGTGATCCCCCGGGGCGCCAGCTCCTTGGCGAGGGCCGGGGTCATCGTGTCGACGGCCCCCTTGGTCATCACGTACGTGACGGATTCGGGGAAGGCGCGCTTCGTCGCCGCCGAGGAGATGTTGACGATCCTGCCCCCGTCGCGCAGGCGGTCGAGGCCCCGCTGGACGAGGAAGAGCGGGGCCTTGACGTTGATCGCGAAGAGCCGGTCGAAGACCTCGGCGGTCAGCTCGTGGATCCGGCCCGAGCCGCTCGCCGCCGCGTTGTTGACGAGGATGTCGAACTCCGGCCCGGCGCCCCGCTCCGCGAGCCCCGCGTCCAGGGCGGCGTAGAACGTGTCCACGGCGTCTGGCTTCTCCAGGTCCGCGTGGAACGCGAAGGCGCGGCCGCCCGCCTCCTCGACGGCCCGCACCGTCTCGTGGGCGGCCGCCTCGCTGTGCCCGTAGTGCACGGCCACCAGGGCGCCGTCCCCGGCCAGCCGCTCCGCGATGCCTCTTCCGATGCCGCGGCTCGCCCCGGTGACGATCGCGGTCTTCCCCGCCAGCGCGGACATGTCGGTGGTGCCTTCCTTCTGTTCTTCCGTTCGGGGCGGTGCCGCCCGGGGAGCCGTCTCAGGAGCGGCCGAGGAGGTCCCGGTACCACGGCATGTGGTCCTCGATCCTCGCGGCGAAACCCGGTCCCGGGTCCTGGCCCCACTCCCGCCAGGGGCGGTCGTCCTCGAACCAGTGGTCGGTGGCGAGCATGGCGAGGTGGTGCTGCGCGAAGGGGAGGTCCGCGAGCAGCTCCCGGGCCTCGGCGATGTCCACCGCCGGCCCCCGGGTCCCGCTCCCCCCGTCGACGAGCGTCTCGGCGACCGCGAGCAGTTCCGCCGCCGTGACCGGCTCCGGATGGTTGACGAAGTGGGGGCCAGGCCGCGTCCGCGGGGAGAGCCCCGCGCCGAGCAGGGCCCGCGCCAGGCTGTCCACGTCGATCAGGGAGTGCAGCGAGGAGCCCCCGTCGAGCGGGCCCGGCAGGGCGTCGAGCAGCCGGACCAGGCCGGACATCACCTGCCGGTCGCCCGTGCCGTACACGAGGTGGGGCCGCAGGACGGTCCCGCCCGCGTCCAGGACGTACCGCTCCCCCGCCGCCCGGGTGCGACTGGTCGCCGATCCCGGGGCGAGCGGAAGGGTGCCGGGGCCCGCCGCGCGGAACGGGCCGCGGCCGTGGACGGAGGCCGTGCTCAGGGAGACGATCCGGGTCACCCCGGCGCGTGCGGCCGCGTCGACCAGGGCGCGGGTGCCCTCGTCGTTGACGGCGCGGGCCACGTCCTCCGCCGTCCCGATCGCCGAGGCGCAGTGGATCAGCACGTCGACGCCCTCGCAGGCGCGGCGCAGGGAGTCCGGGTCGCGGAGGTCACCGGTGACGACCTCGACCCTCCCGTCCCCCGGGCCGGGCGGCGGGGCGAGCGGGCGGCGGGCGAGCAGGCGTACGTGCGCCGGTTCCGCCGACGCCGCGGCCGCCGCCGCCACCCGGCCGCCGATGAATCCGGTCGCGCCGGTGATCAGTGTGCGAAGCCCCATGGTTCCTGGTCTGTTTCAGCCCGCCAGGCGGCTGCCGAGGCCGGCTCCGGCCGCCGTCAGGTCCCGGGACGGGGAGGTGAGCGTGGCGAGGAAGACGGGTCGGCCGTCCTGCAGACCGGTCACCCGCACGGTCTCCGTCCCGGGGGCGGCGCCGGGCAGGCTCTCGGTCTCGATCCAGCACGGGCTGTCGAGTTCGGCGTACCGCGAGAAGGAGACGTCCATGGCGGTCGGCAGGTACGCGCCGCTGCCGAGGGTCAGCGTCGCCGCCTGCCGGGCGGCTTCGAGGAGCACCATTCCCGGTATGTGGTCGTTCGGCCGCCGGAAGAGGGTGGGGTGCTGGGTGTTGATCCGCAGCTGCCACTGACCGGGGCGGGTGCCCGGGCCGAGGACGACGTCCTTGGCGTGCTCGCGGCCGACCAGCTGCGGGGTGACGCCCGGGATCAGCGGCACGGGCCGGCCGAGGGCGGCCATCCGCTCGCCGCGGACGCGGCGGTAGGCCAGGGCCGAGGTGGAGCGGGCCGCGGCACCGCCGGTGGCGAGGTGCCTGCCGTCCCTGGTGAGCACCATGGTGGTGCGCAGGTTGCGGAGGCCGCCGCGGCGGCTGTCGAGGTCGGAGCAGATGACGTCGACGGTGACGTCCGAGGACAGGCCGTCCACGGCGAGCGCCTCGGCGTCAGCGGTGTAGTGGAGGCCCCACATGACGAACTGGTCCTCGACGGGTACCCCGAATTCGGCATGAGCGACGAGCATGGTGGCCTGGCGTATCGTCTCGGCCACCAGTACGGGGTCGTGCCGGTCCCCTGCCACCGGAGAGAAGAAGGGATGCTCGGCAGGCCAGCGAGCGGAGACGGAGAAGCGGTTCTCCGCCAACTGGGTCCACCCCGTGGGGATGATGTCCGCGGGATCAGCTCGGTGAACGAACTCCCCGGGGACACATGTCGATGTCGTGCCTCGAAAGTTCCGATCCATGGATCCCCCTGTGCATCCCCGCGCCCCCGGGCGGCGTGCCCGCCCGACCTAGAATACGTACAGCCCGGTTTTCTTTTCAATGCTTCTTGTCACACCACGGGCACAGACAGCGACACAGCGGGAGGCGCCTTGGCGCAGCAAGCGCGTGCAATCAAGACCCGGCAGGCGATCCTGCAGTCGGCCGCGGCCGTCTTCGCCGAGCGGGGCTACGAGCGCACGACCATCGGAGAGATCCTGGTTCGCGCGGGGGTGACCAAGGGAGCCCTCTATTTCCACTTTGCTTCCAAGGAAGATCTCGCCCTCGGCGTGCTCGACGCCCAGATGCTCGACGTCCCGCTGCCCCCGCAGGCGATAAAGCTCCAGGAGCTCGCGGACCAGGCCTTCCTGCTCGCCCACCGGCTGCAGCGGGACGCCCTCGTGCGGGCGAGCGTCGCCCTGGCCCTGGACAGCGGTGCCATCGGCGTCGACCGGGTCGCTCCCTTCCGGGCATGGATCGACCAGGTGTCGGAGATCCTGATGGTCTCGAAGGCGCGCGGCGAGCTGCTCGTCCACGTCGACGTGACGGACACGGCCTCGCTCTTCTCGGGCGCCTTCTCCGGGGTCCAGGCGATGTCCCAGATCCTGTGCGACCGCAAAGACCTGATTCATCGCGTCTCGGTCCTGCTCCAGCACTTCATGCCGAGCATCTGTACGCCGGCGCTGCTGACCGGCCTCGGCCTGACCGAGGAGTACGGACGGAAGCTCGGCGCCGAATACGACGCGAACCGGCACCGCCGGGACCAGGCGAACTTCATGGAAACGGACGATTAATAAAACCGACTCCACGGTTTTCTGAGCGCCCCGACGCAGAACAGCGTCGGGGCGCTCTGGCGTCATGGCACTGAGTGTGTTTTGCTGAGGGTACTCAGTGCCAAAAGCGTCTAGGGGAGCTCCATCATGGGTAAGGACTTCGACCTGTATCGGCCCTCGGAGGAGCACGACATGCTCCGGGAGTCGGTGCGTGCCCTCGCGGAGGCGAAGATCGCCCCGTTCGCGGCGGCGGT
>NZ_JBITXP010000013.1:129172-203570 GCF_044544765.1 Streptomyces sp. NPDC053513 | reverse complement strand
CAGGGCGCGGGTCCGTTGTGCCCACCCGTTCCGCCCCAGCGGAACGACTGCCCACAACGGGGGCGGCGGGAGCACCGCACCGGCGGGCGCAGCCCGCAACGGAAGCGGGAGGGGCGGGCGCAGCCCGCAACGGGGAGCGGGAGGCGGGCGCCGCTCGTAACGGGGGGCACCGCCCCAGCAGGGATGCGCGTCCGCAACGGGGGCGCGGGGCACCGCCCCGTGGGCGCAGGCCACAGCGGCGGGGGCACCGCCCGGTGGGCGCAGCCCGCGACGGGTGGGGGCCGCACCGGTGGAGCGGCTGTCCATGACGGGGGCGGCGGGTGGAACTCGGGTCGGGGAGTGGGCGTTTGGGCGGTAGGAGTCCTTCGTCCCCGGGAGCCCCCATGACCACCGCCCCCGCCCGGCACCACGAGCGACGGATCAGCCCCGTCTTCCTGGCGATCCTCGCCGTCACGGCCGTCACCGGGTGGGCCGTGTGGACGGGCTTCGCCGCCCTGCCGGGCCTCGCGGTGTTCCTCTTCGTGACCTCGGCCTGGGTCGTGTCGCTCTGTCTGCACGAGTACGCGCACGCCCGGGCGGCCCTGTACGGCGGGGACATCACGGTGGGCGCGAAGGGCTATCTGACCCTGAATCCGCTCGCGTACACGCACGCCGTGCTGAGCGTCGTCCTGCCGGTGCTGTTCGTGATCATGGGCGGGATCGGTCTGCCGGGCGGCGCGGTCTTCATCGAGCAGGGCCGGATCAGGGGGCGTTGGAAGCACAGCCTGGTCTCGGCGGCGGGCCCCCTGGCCAACGTGCTCTTCGCGCTCGTCTGCACGGCGCCGTTCTGGCTGGGCGCACTCGACGGGGTGCCCGTGGCGTTCCGGTACGCGCTGGCGTTCCTGGCGTTCCTCCAGGTGACGGCCGCGCTCCTGAACCTCCTGCCGGTGCCGGGGCTCGACGGCTACGGCGTGGTGGAGCCCTGGCTGTCGTACGGGGTGAAGCGGCAGATCGAGCCGTACGCGCCGTACGGCTTCTTCCTCGTGATCGTGCTGCTGTTCGTGCCGGCGGTCAACGCCGCGTTCTTCGACGCGATCGACGCCCTGATGCGGTCCCTGGGGGTGCCGGAGGCGACCCGGGCCTGCGGCTCGCAGCTGTTCCGGTTCTGGCAGGGGGCTCCGGAGGCCTGTCGGGTGGGATGAGCGGGGCGCCCCGACCGGCGGGCGCGCGCAGGTCCGGCCGGCCGGCGGGCCCGGCCGGCGGACCGCGCGTCCGGCCCGTCTAGCGGAGCTGGGTGGCCGCCCAGCGGGCCCACTCGCGCTTCATCTCGTTGAAGCGGAGCCCGTACTCCAGGGCGATGCGGCCGTACACCGACAGCTGGTCGTCACCCCAGTCGATCGTCCGCTCCAGCTCGCGCAGGGCTTCGAGCTCGCGGTCGGACAGGTCCATCAGTCCGGTGAGGTAGTCGCCCGCCTGCTCCCGCGTCAGCACGCCGAGGAAGAAGACCCTCAGCAGGGTGTCGCTGCGCGGGTTGCGCTGCGGCTCGGTCTCCGTCAGCCAGTGGCGCAGCTCGGCCAGTCCCTCGTCCGTGAGGGTGTACTCCTTGCGGCCGCGCGGCCCTTCCGCCGAGACGCTGATCAGTCCGGCGGCGGCGAGTTTGGACAGCTCGCCGTACATCTGGCTCTGCGTGGCGGGCCAGACGTTGGCCAGCGAGGTCTCGAAGCGTTTCAGCAGGTCGTAGCCGCTGGCGGGGCGCTCGGAGAGAAGTCCCAGGAGGGCGTGTCGAAGGCTCATGAGCACCACCTTACCTTCCATTCTTGACATGTCATTCTTAGAACGTCTACTTTTGACATGTCAGAGCAGGAACGTCAGGGCAGTGAACAGCGACCGGGGGTCTTCGATGTCGTACGTGCGCACCTTCCTTCCGTGGATCGTCTTCGCGGTGATCCCGTCCGCCCAGTGGCAGTGGGGCGCGCTCGCCGCCCTGGTGGCCGCCGTCGCGGTGATCGTGCAGCAGCGCCGCGCGGGGGCCGGGTTCGACGCGCTGATCATCGAGACCGGCTCGGCGGTCTTCTTCGCGGCCCTGGCGGCCGTCGCCCTCGCCGACCCGCGATCGGCCGTGCACGGCTACTCGGCGGCCCTGTCCTCGGCCACCCTGGCCCTGATCGCCGGCGTCTCGCTGCTCATCCGCAAGCCCTTCACCCTGGGCATCGCCAAGCGCACCACTCCGCGCGAGGTCTGGGGGCTGCGCCCCTTCGTGCGGGCCAACACCGTCATCACCGCCGTCTGGACGGCCGCCTTCGCGCTGACCGCCGGCGTGCTCGCGCTCCTCGCCCACGCCGGACAGGGACACTCGACGGCCGCCACGGCCGTCCAGGTCGCCGGGTTCGTCGCCCCGATGCTGTTCACCTCCCGCTACGTCGCCTCCCTCCGGACCGAGGCCGGTGCCCGATGACCTCCTCCACCCCCCGCCACCTCTCCGGCAACTACGCCCCCGTCACGGAGGAGCTGACCGCGCACGAGCTGCCCGTCACCGGGCGGATCCCCGAGGAGCTGACCGGCTGGTACCTGCGCAACGGGCCGAACCCGGCCGACGCCGCCTCCGGCCACTGGTTCTTCGGCGACGGCATGGTCCACGGCGTGCGCCTCGAAGGGGGGCGGGCCGTCTCGTACCGCAACCGCTGGGTCCGCACGAGCACGTTCACCGACAGGGCCCGGATGTACGACGAGCGGGGCCGGCGGGACCTCACCGCAGGGCCGGCCAACACCCACGTCGTCCGGCACGCGGGCCGCACCCTCGCCCTCGTCGAGACGGCCCTGCCGTACGAGCTCACCCCCGCGCTGGACACCGCCGGCCCGTACGACTTCGGCGGCCGGCTGACGACCGCGATGACCGCGCACCCCAAGGCCTGCCCGCTCACCGGGGAGCTGCACTTCTTCGGCTACGGGATGGCGGAGGCCCCGTACCTCACCTACCACCGGGCCGACGCCTCCGGCGAGCTGACGGTCAGCCGGCCGGTGGAGGTGCCGGGGCCGACGATGATGCACGACTTCGGCCTCACCGCCGGGCACGTCGTCTTCCTGGACCTTCCGGTGGTCCTCGACCCCGGTCTCGCCGGCACCGGCACGATGCCGTACCGCTGGGACGACGGCCACGGGGCCCGGCTCGGCGTGCTGCGGCGCGACGACCCGCACGGGCGGGTGCGCTGGTTCGCCCTCGACCCCTGCTACGTGTTCCACGTGCTCAACGCGTACGACGCGGCGGACGGGACGATCGTCGTGCACGTCATGCGCTACCCCGAGCTGTGGCGGCGCGCCGCGGACGGGACGGTCGACCGGGGCCGGGAGGCCGTGCTGTGGAAGTGGACCGTCGACCCCGTCACGGGGACCGTCCGGGAGGAGCAGTGCGACGACAGGCCGGGCGAGTTCCCGCGGACGGACGACCGGCTGGTCGGGCTGCGGGCGGCGCACGGGCACGTGACCTGCGGGAACGCGCTGGTGCGCTACGACCTGGACGCGGGGACGTCCGTCGGCCACGACTTCGGGCCGGCCCGCACGCCCGGTGAGGCCGCGTTCGCCCCGGCCGCCGACGGGTCCCCCGCCGGCTGGCTCATGACGTACGTCCACGACGCCGGCACCGGCCGCAGCGACCTGGTCGTCCTGGACGCCGACGACCTCGCGGCCGGACCGGTGGCCGTGGTCCACCTGCCGGCCCGGGTTCCGCACGGCTTCCACGGCAACTGGCTGCCGGACCTGCCGTAGCCCCCCCTACGGGAGCCCCGGTCCCGCCGAGGCCCCGGCCGGCCCCGGGCCTCGGTCAGCCCTGGGCCTCGGCGGCCTTCTCGGCCTTCGCGCGGCGGAGGTAGTACCAGGCCATGTTGGAGGAGAGGCCCGCGAGGAGCACCCAGACGATGCCGAGGAAGCTGCCCTGGACGAAGGAGACGACGGCCGCGGCGACGGCCAGGGCGCAGACCACGAGGGCGTAGAGGGCGAGGCGGGGCATGGGGTCGGCTCCTGTCGGGCGGGTACGGCTGATGGTGCCCGTCCAGTGTCCCCCATGCCCCGAAGGGTCCGTTCTCCGGCTCAGAGGTCGGTGACCCGCAGCCCCGCGTGGGCCTTGTAGCGGCGGTTGACGGAGATCAGGTTGGCGACGAGCGACTCGACCTGGTGGGCGTTGCGCAGCCGGCCCGCGAAGACGCCGCGCATTCCGGCGATGCGGCCGGCGAGGGCCTGGACGATCTCGACGTCGGCACGCTCCTCGCCGAGGACCATGACGTCCGTGTCGATCTCCTCGACGGAGGTGTCCTTGAGGAGGACGGCGGAGAGGTGGTGGAAGGCGGCGGCGACCCGGGAGTCCGGGAGGAGCGCGGCGGCCTGCTCGGCGGCGGAGCCCTCCTCGGGCTTGAGGGCGTAGGCGCCCTTCTTGTCGAAGCCGAGGGGGTTGACGCAGTCCACGACCAGCTTGCCGCGGAGCTCCTCGCGCAGCGACTCCAGGGTCTTGGCGTGGCCGTCCCACGGCACGGCGACGATGACGACGTCGCTGCGGCGGGCGGTCTCGGCGTTGTCGGCGCCCTCGACGCCGTGGCCGATCTCCGCCGCCACGTCCCGCGCGCGCTCGGCGGCGCGGGAGCCGATGATCACCTTCTGGCCGGCCTTGGCGAACCGGTAGGCGAGGCCGCGGCCCTGGTCGCCGGTGCCGCCGAGGACGCCGACGACGAGACCGGAGACGTCGGGGAGGTCCCACGGGTCCTTGGGGGCGGGCTTGCTGTCAGTCGTAGTCATGGTCCCGACATTACCGACCGGTCGGTGCCGCGGGGCCCTTCCCGTACGGGTGGAACTGCCGCGACCGGGCCGCGCGCGGGGCCCGGCTGGGGCAGGATGCGGGCCCATGGATGCCGTACGGGTCGCGTTGCTGCGGGAAGTGCTCGCCGGGACGGAGTGGCCGGCGGCGGCCCGCCGGTTCGCGGGCGCGCTCCGGTCGTCGGTGGTGCCGCACCGGGGCGGGTTGCTGCTCGTGGGCACGGAGGAGTACGAGCCGTGGCACCTGGCGGCGCATCTGGTCGACGAGTCCGCCTGGTCGGGACTGCCGGAGCTGGCGCCGACGCTCGTGCGGCACCGGGTGCGGCCGGGCGCGCCGGCGCACCTGGCGGTGGGTCTCGGACGGCTGGAGGCGGCGGGGCGCGGGGCGACGCTGCTGATGGTGGCGCCGGAGCGGCCGGGCGGGGGGCTCCTCCAGCGGGTGCACGACGCCCGGCGGGCGGGGGCGACGGTGCTGGCGCTGGACGGGGGCGACGAGGAGGTCCGGGGGCTCGCGCACGAGACGCTGACGGTGGAGGAGGGGGCGGAGGTGGACCTGGACACGGTGCAGCACCTGGTGAGCGCGGCGGCCGGGGAGAACAGCCTGCCGGCGCCGCGCGGCGGCCGTCGCTTCCGGGACCGGCTCTCGGCCCTGGCGGACCGCCTGACGGCCCCGCCGCCGACCCGCTGGTAGGCCGGCGGGGCCCGTACCGTCGCCATCCGCCGGGCCCCGTACCGCCGTCATCCGCCGGGGCCCGTACCGCCGTAATTCGGTTGTCTCCGTCGTCCGGCGGACGGAACATGGCCTCTCGTGTCCTCCCCCCGCGCTTCCCTCCTCGCCCGGCTCACGGCCCTGCTGCCCGACCTGGCGCCCTGGCGTTCGTCCCGCGACTTCCGGCTCCTGTGGGTGCAGGGGCTCGTCACCTACTTCGGCAGCGCGATGGCCATGATCGCCCTGCCGCTGCAGATCAAGGAGCTGACGGGTTCGCCGCTGGCGGTGGGCGCGATGGGCGCGGTCGAGCTGGTGCCGCTGGTGGTGTTCGGCCTGTACGGCGGGGCGCTCGCGGACGCGGTCGACCGGCGGAAGGTGATCCTCTGGACGGAGGCGGGGCTCGGGCTGATCGCCGTGCTCCTGCTGGTCGACGCGCTGCTCCCGGAGCCGATGCTCTGGCCGTTGTACGTGGTGGCGGCCGGGGTGTCGGCGCTCGCGGGGCTCCAGCGTCCGGCGCTCGACTCGCTGCTCGCCCGGATCGTGCCGCACGAGCAGCAGACGGCGGCGGCCGCGCTGAACTCGCTGCGCTGGCAGATCGGCTCGATCGCGGGCCCCGCGGTCGCGGGTCTGGTGGTGGCGTACGCGGGGCACGCGCCCGCGTACGGGGCGACGGTCGTCTGCTTCACGGTCTCGGTCCTGATGTGCCGCCGCCTCTCCCCCGCGCCGGCCGCGCGCGACGCGGAGAAGCCGTCGCTGCGGGGCATCGCGGAGGGCGCGCGGTACGCCTGGTCGCGGCCGGTGCTGCTCGGCACGTACGTGATCGACCTGGCGGCGATGTTCTTCGCCTTCCCGAACACGATCTTCCCGTTCCTCGCGGACGAGCTGGACGCGGACTGGTCGCTGGGCCTGATGTACGCGGCGGGTTCGATCGGCTCGCTCGTCCTGGGTCTGACCAGCGGCTGGACCTCGAAGGTGCGGCGGCACGGGCTGCTCGTGGCCGGCGGCGCGGCCGGCTGGGGCCTGGCGATCGCGGCGGCCGGCTGGTTCGGGAACGTCTGGCCGGTGCTGCTGTGCCTGGCTCTCGCGGGCGCGGGCGACATGCTGAGCGGGCTGGGGCGCGCCACGATCTGGAACCAGACGATCCCGGAGGAGCTGCGCGGCCGGCTCGCCGGCATCGAGGTGCTCTCCTACAGCGTGGGCCCGCAGCTGGGCCAGGTCCGGGCGGGCGCGATGGCCGGCTGGACCGGCACCCGCGCGGCCGTCTGGACGGGCGGCGTGGCGTGCGTGGCCTCGGTGGGGCTGCTCTGTCTGGCGCTGCCGAAGCTCCTCGCGTACGACTCGGCGACGGACGAGGACTCGCTGCGCCGGAAGGCCCAGCGGGAGGGCGTCGAGAGCGCCCGGCGGGAGGCCGCCGGGGCCGCCTGAGCGGTCCCGGCGGCCCGGGTCCTACTCCTCCGGCGTCCGGTCCTTCCCGGCGGCGTCGTGCCAGCGGGGGTCGGTCTCCCACTCCAGGTTCCGCTCGTGGGCGGTCTCCATGGCGTGGGAGGCCTCCTCACGGCTGGCGTACGGGCCGAAGCGGTTCTTCGCCGGGCACTCGGGGCCCTCCTCGACCTTCTTGTGTTCCAGGCAGTAGTACCACTCGCCCGGTTTGCCCGTGGTGCGCTTCTTGAACAGGGCCATCGTCTTCGGCTCCTTCCCTTCGGGACCATGCTGCCCCAGACCCGGTCGTTAGACTCGCTGGCATGTCTGGCCAGTCGCTTCTCGTACCGGGGGAGCTCTCCCCCCATCGCTCCGTTCCGGGCTCCATCCGCCGCCCCGAGTACGTCGGGAAGCCCGCCCCGGCTCCGTACACCGGGCCCGAGGTGCAGGATTCCGACACCATCGAGCGGATGCGGATCGCCGGCCGCATCGCCGCGCAGGCGATGGAGGAGGCCGCCAAGCACATCGCCCCGGGCGTCACCACCGACGAGCTCGACCGGGTCGCGCACGAGTACATGTGCGACCACGGCGCCTACCCGTCCACGCTGGGCTACCGCGGCTTCCCGAAGTCGCTGTGCGCCTCGATCAACGAGGTCATCTGCCACGGCATCCCGGACTCCACCGTCCTGCGGGACGGCGACATCGTGAACCTGGACGTCACCGCGTACATCAACGGCGTCCACGGCGACAACAACGCCACGTACCTCTGCGGCGACGTCGACGAGGAGTCGCGGCTGCTCGTGGAGCGCACCCGGGAGTCCCTCAACCGGGCGATCAAGGCGGTGAAGCCGGGCCGCCAGATCAACATCATCGGGCGGGTCATCGAGTCGTACGCCAAGCGCTTCGGCTACGGGGTCGTGCGCGACTTCACCGGACACGGCATCAACTCGTCGTTCCACTCCGGCCTGATCGTGCCGCACTACGACTCGCCCCACCACACCACCGAGATCAAGACCGGCATGACGTTCACGATCGAGCCGATGCTGACGCTGGGGACCCACGACTACGACATGTGGGACGACGGCTGGACCGTGGTGACCAAGGACCGGAAGCGGACGGCCCAGTTCGAGCACACGCTCGTGGTGACCGAGACGGGGGCCGAGATCCTCACGTTGCCCTGACACGCCGAATGGGTAGCGTCTTACCGACAGGACGTCGGGAACCGGTTGACTTAGGCAAGCCTAACCATGCAGGCTCGTCACTGGTTCCCGTCCCATCGGTCTCGGAGGCACGCCTTGGACACGCCCTTCTCCACGTTGATCCGCACGGCTTCGCACGAGCAGCACACGGAGGCGGAGACCTCGTCCTTCATGGGCGACCTGCTGGGCGGACGGCTGGCCGTCGACGCGTACGCGCGCTACACCGAGCAGCTCTGGTTCGTGTACCGGGCCCTGGAGGAGGGCGCGGAGGCGCTCCGCGAGGACCCGGTCGCCGGGCCCTTCATACGGCCCGAGCTCTTCCGCACGGCCGCCCTGGAGCAGGACCTCGCCCATCTGCGCGGCCCCGACTGGCGCGCCGGCGTCTCCCCGCTGCCCGCCACCGCCGCGTACGCCGAGCGGGTCGCCGAGTGCGCCCGCGACTGGCCCGCCGGCTATGTGGCCCACCACTACACGCGCTACCTGGGCGACCTGTCGGGCGGTCAGATCATCCGCGACCGGGCGGAGCGGACCTGGGGCTTCGACCGCAAGGGCGACGGCGTCCGCTTCTACGTCTTCGAGGAGATCCCCAACCCGGCGGCGTTCAAGCGGGGGTACCGGGAGCTGCTCGACGGGGTGGTCGCCGACGACCTGGAGAAGCAGCGGATCGTCGACGAGTGCAGGCGCGCCTTCGCCTTCAACACCGCGGTCTTCCGGGAACTGGGCGGGGAGTACCCCCTCAGCGCGTGAGGCCCCCTCCCCGGACCGGCGCTGAGGCCCCCCTCGGATCGGCGCGTGAGGCCCCCTCGGGTCAGAGCGCGAGACCACCTCGGGTCAGAGCGTGAGCGTCCCCTCCAGGAGGACCCGGCCGCCCAGTTCCACGATGCCGTCGGGACCGGGAGCGGTGAGGAGCTGGGAGCCGCGGCCCTGCGTGATGTTCAGGGCCCGCCCCAGCTCCGCCGCGAGGAGCAGGGCGGCGGCGCCGGTCGCCTCGTCCTCGTCGATGCCGTCCCCGCGCCCGGGGAAGCCGCGCGCCCGGATCCGTCCGGCGGCCTCCTCCTCCCAGGCCCAGGCATAGATCCACTCCCCCGGCTCGGGCACCTCCAGTGCCTCCACCTCGGCGACGGAGCCGTACTGGCGCAGGGTGCGGGGCGGCGCCCACTCGGCGCGCGCCTCGATCCAGGTGAACTCGCCGTCGCCGCGCACCCACACCTCGCCGGCGGGCGGCTGGACGACCTCCAGGTCGAGCAGCCAGGCGGCGCCGACGAGCGGGTGTCCGGCGAACGGCAGCCGCAGGCCGGGCGTGTAGATGTCGACGATCCCGCGTTCCGGGTCGTCCACGAACACCGTCTCGCTGAAGCCGAGCTCCTTGGCGAGCGCCTGCCGGGAGGACTCGTCGGGGTGGGTGCGGGCGTCCCGCACGACCCCGAGACGGTTGCCGTGCCGGCCGTCGCCCGCACAGAAGACCCGGAGGACGTCGATGTCAGTGGCGGTCGTGTTCATGACCGAATTGAACCACCCGTCGTACGCCGGCAGGGCCGTACGGCCGTCTCCCCACAGGCCTACCGGGACGTAACCGGAACCGGGACAATACACCCCCCTTGACCTTCCCTTGACCAAGCCATGAGAGTCCCGTGGAGCCTCCGTGACCCCGTCGTGTCCGATACGCCCGGCCTGAGAGCTGAATCACTGGACGCGCGGGTATTGCTGAGGTAAGCCTCGGTTAAGTTAGGTCCGCCTCAGTCCGTCCCCGCGTTCCTGGAGTCCCCATGCGAGCCGTCCGCCTCTCCGTCGTCACCGCCGCCGCGACCGCGGCGGCTCTGACCGCTGTCACGGGCTGCGCCGAGAAAAGCGACTCCAAGGCGAGCGACGACGCCATCACCGTCGTCGCCAAGGACGACTCCTGCGAGGTCTCGAAGAAGGAGTTCCCGGCCGGGCACGTGAAGCTGGCCGTCGAGAACCGCGGCTCCAAGATCACCGAGGTCTACGTCCTCTTCCCGGACGACCGGATCGTCACCGAGCGCGAGAACATCGGCCCCGGCACCAAGGCCACCATCACCGCCGAGATCAAGGCCGGCGACTACGCCATCGCCTGCAAGCCCGGCATGAAGGGCGACGGCATCCGCCAGGCCGTCAAGGCCACCGGCGGCAAGGCCGCCGCCAAGCGCTCCCCCGAGATGGACGGCGCCGTCGCCGCCTACCGCCAGTACGTCCAGGCGCAGGCCGACGCGACCCTCCCCAAGGTCAAGGTCTTCACCGACGCCGTCCGCGCCGGTGACGTCGAGGCCGCGAAGAAGGCCTACGCCGAGTCCCGCATCGGCTGGGAGCGCACCGAGCCGGTCGCCGAGTCCTTCGGCGACATCGACCCCAAGGTCGACGTCCGCGAGGACGGCCTGGAGGACGGCCAGGACCCGGCGAAGGACTGGACCGGCTGGCACCGCCTGGAGAAGGCGCTCTGGCAGGACAAGAAGATCGGCGACCGCGAGAAGCAGCTCGCCGGCCTCCTCGACAAGGACCTCGCCGACTGGCAGAAGCGGGTCGGCAAGGCCGAGATCACCCCGACCTCCATGGCCAACGGCGCCAAGGAGCTCCTGGACGAGGTCGCCACCGGCAAGGTCACCGGCGAGGAGGAGCGCTACTCCCACACCGACCTCGTCGACTTCAAGGCGAACGTCGAGGGCGCGCAGAAGTCCTTCGAGCTGCTGAAGCCGGTCGCCTCGAAGAACGACCCGAAGCTCGTCGCCGAACTCGACAAGCAGTTCGCCGCGCTGAACGCGCTGCTCGACAAGTACCGCACGGACAAGGCGGGCTACGTCTTCACCTCGTACGACAAGGTCGGCAAGGCCGAGCGCAAGGAGCTCTCCGACGGCGTCAACGCGCTGGCCGAGCCGCTCTCCAAGCTCGCCGCCGCGGTCGTGAAGTAACAGGGGGACCACCATGACCGACGAGACCACCACGGAACAGGCCGCCGGGCAGGCCGCGCCCTCCCGCCGCAAGGTCATCGGCTGGGGCGGTGCCGGGCTCGCGCTCGGCGCCGCCGCGGCCGGCGGCGCCGTCGCGCTGACCCGCGACGGCGACCGCACCACACCGGTCGCCGACACCGGCGGGGCCGTCCCCTTCCACGGCCCGCACCAGGCCGGCATCGCCACCGCCGTCCAGGACCGGCTGCACTTCGCCTCCTTCGACGTGAAGACGAAGGACCGCGACGAGCTGATCCAGCTCCTCAAGGACTGGACGCGGGCCGCCGAGCGCATGACGGCCGGCGCCGAGGTCGGCGAGGGCGCCTACGGCGGCCTGCCGGAGGCCCCGCCGGACGACACGGGCGAGGCCCTCGGCCTCAAGCCCTCCCGGCTCACCCTCACGATCGGCTTCGGCCCCTCGCTCTTCGACGGGCGCTTCGGGCTGAAGGACAGGCGGCCCGGGGCCCTGGTGGACCTGCCCAAGTTCCCGGGCGACAACCTGGACCCGGCGCGCAGCGGCGGCGACATCTGCGTGCAGGCCTGCGCGGACGACCCGCAGGTCGCCGTGCACGCCATCCGCAACCTCGCCCGGATCGGCTTCGGCAAGGTCGCGGTGCGCTGGTCGCAGCTGGGCTTCGGCAAGACGTCCTCGACGACCCCGGACGCCCAGACCCCCCGCAACCTCTTCGGCTTCAAGGACGGCACCCGCAACATCGCGGGCACCGACACCGAGCGGCTCGCGAAGCACGTGTGGGTCTCCGGCAAGGACGCCGAGGGCGCCGCGGCCTGGATGGACGGCGGCTCGTACCTCGTCGCCCGCCGCATCCGCATGAACGTCGAGACCTGGGACCGCACTCCGCTCTCCGAGCAGGAGGACATCTTCGGCCGGGACAAGAAGGAAGGCGCCCCGGTCGGCAAGGCCAAGGAGCACGACGAGCCGTTCCTGAAGGCGATGAAGCCGGACTCGCACGTCCGGCTCGCCCACCCGGACAGCAACAACGGGGCGACGATCCTGCGCCGCGGCTACTCCTTCACGGACGGCACGGACGGCCTCGGCCGTCTGGACGCGGGCCTGTTCTTCCTGGCGTACCAGAAGGACGTCCGCACCGGCTTCATCCCGGTGCAGAGCTCGCTGGCCAAGCACGACGCGCTCAACGAGTACACACAGCACGTGGGTTCGGCGCTCTTCGCCGTCCCGCCGGGCGTCCGCGACAAGGACGACTGGTGGGGCCGGGCGCTGTTCGCGTAACCGAGGAGGAGAACCGACGTGTTCGGAAACTATCTGATCGGCCTGCGTGAGGGCCTCGAAGCCAGCCTGGTCGTCTGCATCCTCATCGCGTACCTGGTGAAGACCGGGCGCCGGGACGCGCTGAAGCCGATCTGGATCGGCATCGGCGTGGCCGTCGGCGTCGCCCTGGCCTTCGGCGCGGGCCTGGAGTTCGGCTCCCAGGAGCTGACCTTCGAGGCGCAGGAGGCGCTCGGCGGCTCGCTGTCGATCCTCGCCGTGGGCCTGGTGACCTGGATGGTCTTCTGGATGCGCCGGACGGCCCGGCACCTCAAGGCCGAGCTGCACGGCAAGCTGGACGCGGCCCTGCAGATGGGCACCGGCGCGCTGGTCGCCACCGCCTTCCTGGCGGTGGGCCGCGAGGGCCTGGAGACGGCGCTCTTCGTGTGGGCGTCGGTGCGGGCCTCCTCGGACGGTTCGTACGCGCCGCTGATCGGCGTCGTCCTGGGCCTGCTCACGGCCGTCCTCCTCGGCTGGCTGTTCTACCGGGGCGCGCTGAAGATCAACCTGGCGAAGTTCTTCACCTGGACCGGCGGGATGCTGGTCGTGGTCGCGGCGGGCGTGCTCGCGTACGGCGTGCACGACCTCCAGGAGGCCCGCTTCCTCGGCGGCCTCGCGGACAAGGCCTTCGACATCTCGGCGACGATCCCGCCGGACAGCTGGTACGGCACGCTCCTCAAGGGCGTCTTCAACTTCCAGCCGGACCCGACGGTCCTTCAGGTCACGGTGTGGGCGCTGTATCTGGTCCCGACTCTCGCGCTGTTCCTGGCCCCGATAGGGTCGGGTCCGTCCGTGCGGGTGAAGAGGCAGAAGGCGACCGATGAGAAGGCTGAGGCTGAGGCGAGCGCTTGAGCGGTGGTCGCCCCCCACGCACCGCCGACCGGCGGGGTTCCTCGCGGCGACGGCGGCGGCGACCGTCCTGTCGCTGACGGCGAGCGGCTGCGTGACCGTCCACGGCGAGCTGGCGCTGCTGCCGCCGGCGACGAAGGCCGAGGCGGCGCAGGCCCTCGCGGACTTCACGGCGGCCTACAACAAGGCCGACAAGGCCTATGACCCGGCCCTGGACGCGGGCCGGGTCACCGGCCCGCTCGGGGAGGTCAACCAGGCGGGCCTGCGCGCCCGGTCGATCAACACCCCCGGCGGCAACCCGGACCACAAGCCCCTCGAACTGACCGACGCGCGGTTCGTGCTGCCCCGGAAGGCGGGCTGGCCGCGCTGGTTCGTGGCGGACACCGCCTCCAACCGCGCCTCCGGCGACCAGCGCTGGCTCCTGGTCTTCGTGCGCAACGGCCCCGAGCAGCTGTGGGAGGCCGCCTACCTCACGATCCTCTCCCGGGCCGCCGTGCCCGAGTTCGCCGAGGAGGAGGGGTACGCGGTGCCGGTCGCCACGGACACCGACGCGCTGGCGGTCGCGCCCCGGGACCTCGGCAAGGAGTACGTCGCGTACCTCCGGGACGGGCGGCCGGGGCCGTTCGCGCCGGGCGCCCACACCACGGAGTGGCGGGCGCAGCGGCAGAAGGCCGCCAAGCGGCCGGGCATGGCCACCCAGTACCTCGACCAGGTCACGGACCGGGGGGACTTCGCGCCGCTCGGGCTGCGGACCCGGGACGGCGGCGCGCTCGTCTTCTTCGCGACGCGGTACTTCGAGCGGCAGACGGCGGCGAAGGGCTACCGGCCGAAGGTCGGCGCCGACACCAAGGCGCTGCTGACCGGCGAGATCAAGAACACGGTCACCCGGGAGTGGGTGTCGAGCCAGGCGGTCCTGGTGAAGCCGGCGGGCGCGGAGCGGAACGGGGTCACGGTCGCGAGCCGGCTCCAGGGCGTGGTGGGAGCGGAGGGCTCGTAGGGCCGCGCCCGGAAGGCGGGCCGGGCCCTCCCCTTCTCCCGCCGTCCCCGTGCGGGCTCAGCGCGTCAGCGGCCAGGCGATCTCGTGGGCCGTGTGCTCCCCGTCCCCGTCCGCCTCGCGCTCGGCCGCGTGGCGGGCGCAGGCGTCCTGGAGGGCCTCCAGGAGGTTCAGCGGGTCGGGCAGCGGGTGCTCGGGGCCGCGGACCCAGGCGACGACCGGGTGGGCGTCCTCGTCCCCGGGCAGCCGGGCCGGCGGGACGAGGACGTAGCTGCCGCGGCAGTGCCAGCGCAGCCCCGGGTGCTCGTCCATCGTCTCGGGGTGGCAGTCCAGCTCGCACGGCCACCACTCGTCCTCGTCCTCGGGGGTGCCGCGGGTGGCGGTGAAGAAGAGCATCCGCCCGCCGACCGTGTCGACGTCGGCGGACTCGGCGACGGGGCCGACCTCCACGCCCTCGGCGAGGAGGCGCTCCAGGGCGGCGCGGCCGGCGGCCAGCGGGACGTCGAGGACGTCGTGGACCATGCCGGTGGCGGTGACGAAGTTCGCCTCGGGCTCGTTGCGGGCCCAGCGCTCGATCTGGGCGCGGTCGGTGGTCGACTGCGTCTGCCAGGCGAAGGAGACGGGGTGCCGGGCGGGGGTGGGACAGCCGATCCGCTCACAGGAGCAGCTGTAGCCCACGGGGTACGCGGCGGGGGCCAGGGGCAGCCCGGCGGCGGCGACGGCCAGGAGCAGCTTCTCGCGGTCGTTCTCGTCCTGGGCCGCGGTGCGTTTGGGGCGCCTGCGCAGCCACTGTGCGAGTCTGCTCTCCGTGCCGCGGTAGCGGCCGATGCCGTCGCCCATCTATCCCCTCACACCTCATGCTCGCCCGTTCGGCTCTGCCCATGGTCCCACCATCCTGCGCCCCGGGTGACCGGAGTGCGGAACCGGGGTGCCCCCGAGGCGCGGGAGCGGGGGCCGGGAGGGGGTCAGGGACGGGGGGCGAGGCCGCGCAGGGCGAGGTCGACGAGGGTGTCGGCGTAGGCGTGGGTGAGCGGCAGGGTGCGGTGGATCCAGCGGTGGTGGAGCGGGCCGACGAGGAGTTCGACGGCGACGCGGGGATCGACCCCCGGGTCGATGTCGCCCTTGGCCTGAGCGGCCTCGATGCGGCGGACGTAGAGCCGGAGCTGGGGTTCGAGCAGGGCCTCGGTGAAGCGGGCGCCGAGCTCGGGGTCGACGACGCCCTCGGCGGCGAGGGCGCGGGTGGGGCCGTCGAAGGCGGGGTCGGTCAGCTCGTCGACGGTGGCGCGCAGCACGAGCTTGAGGTCGGCGGCGAGGTCCCCGGTGTCGGGGATCTCACTGTTGGCATCGCCGCCCAGGGCCTCGTTGGCCCGGGCGGCGAGGTCGAGGAAGGCGTCGAGGAGGACGGCCGCCTTGGAGGGCCACCAGCGGTAGATGGTCTGCTTGCCGACGCCGGCGCGGGCGGCGATGCCCTCGATGGTGGTCTTCGCGTAGCCGGTCTCGGAGACGAGGGCGAGGGCGGCGTCGAAGATGGCGCGGCGGGAGCGCTCGCTGCGGCGGGAGGCGTCGGGGGCGGCCTTGGCGGGCCTGGTCTCGGGCATGGCTCCAATCTAGCAGCAGGCGAGACGAGACGTCTCGCCACTCGAGCGGGTCCGAACCACCCGAACGGTCCACAGCGCGGAGGCCGCCGAGAGCGGACCATGGGTCCTCCGATCGTCAACCGATCACCCACCGTTCTCCGTGAGGAGGCTCCATTGCGCCCCACTCCGCGCACGTCCTCGCCCCGCCGTTATCTGATGTGCCCACCCACGCACTTCACGGTGACGTACTCCATCAACCCCTGGATGGACCCCACGAAACCGGTCGACCTGCCGCTCGCCCTCGCCCAGTGGGAGGACCTGCGCGACCGCTACCGCTCGCTCGGGCACACCGTGGAGCTCCTGGAGCCCGACCCGGCCCTGCCGGACATGGTCTTCGCGGCGAACGGCGCGACGGTCGTCGAGGGCCGGGTGCTCGGCGCGAAGTTCGCCCACCCGGAGCGGGCCCGCGAGGCCGACGCCCATGTCTCCTGGTTCCGCAGGAACGGTTGGGCGGACGACGACGTGCGCGTGCCGGAGCACGTGAACGAGGGCGAGGGCGACTTCGCCGTCACCGCCTCCTGGATCCTCGCCGGCCGCGGCTTCCGCTCCAGCCCGCTCTCCCACGACGAGGCGCAGGAGTTCTTCGGCCGCCCGGTGATCGGCCTGGAGCTGGTGGACCCGCGCTACTACCACCTGGACACGGCGCTGTGCGTCCTGGACGACGCCCGGGACGAGGTCATGTACTACCCGGACGCCTTCTCCCCCGGCAGCCGCGCGGTGCTCGCCCGGCTCTTCCCGGACGCCCTGATCGCGACCGGCGAGGACGCGGCGGCCCTCGGGCTCAACGCGGTGAGCGACGGCCGGCACGTCCTGCTCCCGCAGGCCGCGGTGGGCCTCTTCGAGCCCCTCCGCGCCCGGGGCTTCGAACCCGTCGGCATGGACCTGGGCGAACTCCTCAAGGGCGGCGGCAGCGTGAAGTGCTGCACCCAGGAGCTGCGGCCCTAGAGGCCCTCCTCCGGCGGCCAGGAGTCGCCCCACTCCGCGTCACGGGCCTGCTTGTACAGGGGCCCGTGCCGCTTGGTGACCGTGTCGCGGGCGAGCCCGTCGGGACCGCACAGCTCCAGGAGCACCTGCCCCTTGCGGATCTGCGGCCTGCGCGTGATGCGGGAGGCGGCGGGGGTCACGGGGAACCTGGTCGCGGCCACGTACGCGTACTTCTCGTCCTCGTACGCCAGCGACCCGCCCTTCACCTTCCGGTGCAGCGAGGAGCGGCTGACCCGGGCGGAGAAGTGGCACCAGTCCGTGCCGGGCACGATCGGGCAGGCCCCGCTGTGCGGGCAGGGCGCGGCGACGGTGAAGCCGGCGTCGATCAGCAGGGTGCGGGCCGCGATGATCCGCTCGTAGCCGTCGGGCGTGCCGGGCTCGACGATCACCACGGCCCGCGCGGCGCGGGCCGCCTCGGTGACGAGCGCCGTCCTGTCCGCCTCGGTCAGCTCCTTGAGGACGTACGAGACGGTGACGAGGTCGGTGTCGGCGAGGCTCAGGGCGGAGCCGATCCGCTCGCGCCGCCACTCCGCGTCCAGGACGCCGTCGGCCAGCTCGCGGCCGAGCGCGAGGGCGGGCTCCGCCCAGTCGAGCACGGTGGTGCGCGGCGGCTCCTCCTCCCAGGCCTCGGCGACGGCCCAGCTCGCCGCGCCCGTGCCGCCGCCGACGTCGGTGTGGGTGCGCGGCGCCCAGTCGGGCGCGGCCTCCCGGAGGGCGTCGAGGGCGCCCCGTACCGCCTCGAAGGTCGCCGGCATCCGGTACGCGGCGTACGCGGCGACGTCGGAGCGGTCGCGCAGCACGGGGGCGTCCGTCGGGGTGGTGCCCCGGTAGTTGGCGATCAGCCGCTCGACGGCCTGCGCGGCCCGGGTGGGCGGCAGCCCGTCGAGGAGCCCGGCGAGGGCGGCGCGCAGGGAGTCGGCGGAGGGAGCTGAGGCGTTCACCGAGTCAGTCTAGGCGGGCCCGCCGGTCCGGTCCTCCGTCGTGCGCCAGGGCCGGCAGAGACCCAGGAAGCAGGCCAGGGCCAGGACGGCGCAGCCGAGCTGGACGACCGCCATGGGGACGGCGGTGTGCTCGCCCGCGATGCCGACGAGCGGGGAGGCGACGGCGCCGATGAGGAAGGAGGAGGTGCCGAGGAGGGCGGAGGCGGATCCGGCGGCGTGCGG
This sequence comes from Streptomyces sp. NPDC053513, assembly GCF_044544765.1. Lineage (NCBI taxonomy): Bacteria > Bacillati > Actinomycetota > Actinomycetes > Kitasatosporales > Streptomycetaceae > Streptomyces > Streptomyces sp. NPDC053513. The sequence goes on along the minus strand of NZ_JBITXP010000013.1, from coordinate 185,595 downwards.
GGTGCGCATGAGGGCCTGGGCGTTGGTGTTGGGCATGGCCAGGCCCATCGCGGACATCAGGACGAAGAGTCCGGCGGCGATCGGGGCGAGCCCGACCTCGCCGAGGACGCCGCTGGTCATGAGGGTCAGGGCCACGGCGGCGAGCAGGATGACGCCGAGGCCGCTGCCGAGGGCCTTGTCGAGGCTGACGCGGCCGACGAGGAGCTTGCCGTTGATCTGGCCGACGGCGACGAGCCCGATCGAGTTGAGGCCGAAGAGCAGGCTGAAGGTCTGCGGGGAGGCGCCGTAGATCTCCTGGACGACGAACGGGGACGCGCTGATGTACGCGAAGAGGGCCGCGAAGGCGAGGCCGCCGGTCAGCATGTAGCCGGTGAAGACCCGGTCGGCGAGGAGCCCCCGCATGGTGCGCAGGGCCTGTCCGACCCCGCCCTCGTGCCGCCGCTCGGGGGGCAGCGTCTCGTGGAGGAAGCGCCAGACGACGAGGGTGAGCAGGACGCCGATCGCGGTGAGGACGTGGAAGACGCCCCGCCAGTCGGTGAGCCGGAGGATCTGGCCGCCGATGAGGGGGGCGATGATCGGGGCGACGCCGGAGATCAGCATCAGGGTGGAGAAGAAGCGGGCCATCTCGACGCCGTCGTACAGGTCGCGGACGACGGCGCGGGCGATGACGATGCCGGCGGCGCCGGCGAGGCCCTGGAGGAGCCGGAAGCCGATGAGGAGTTCGGCGCTGGGGGCGAGGGCGCAGACGGCGGTGGCGAGGACGTAGACGACCATGCCGGCGAGCAGCGGGCGGCGGCGTCCCCACTTGTCGCTCATGGGGCCGACGACGAGCTGGCCGAGGGCCATGCCGGCGAGACAGGCGGTGAGGGTGAGCTGCACGGTGGCGGCGGGGGCCCGCAGCGCGCCGGTGACCTCCGGGAGGGCCGGGAGGTACATGTCCATGGAGAGCGGGGGGAGGGCGGTGAGCCCGCCCAGGACGAGGGTGACGAGGAGCCCCGTCCGCCGGGCGGCGGTGACGACCGGGGTGGTTTCGGTTATGTGTCCTCGTGTTGCTTTCTGGCCGCTCTCCGGCATCGACTGCTCCATTTCGTTGAATCCTTGCCTATGCTCTCAGCTCGACCGGCGTGGTCGAGACCTATGGGGTGGGAATGGACGCGAACAGGACGGTGCGCTGGGGGATCCTGGCGACGGGCGGAATGGCCGAACGGTTCACCACGGACCTGCTGACGCTCGACGACGCCGAGGTCGTCGCGGTGGCGTCCCGCACGGAGGCGTCGGCGAAGGCCTTCGCGGACCGGTTCGGGATCCCGCGGGCGTACGGGGAGTGGGCCGGGCTCTTCGCCGACGAGTCCGTCGACGTGGTGTACGTGGCGACGCCGCATCACGCGCACCGCACGGCCGCCGGCCTCGCCCTGGAGGCGGGCAAGGCGGTGCTCTGCGAGAAGGCTCTCACACTCAACGCCCGCGAGGCGGAGGAACTCGTCACGCTCTCCCGGGACCGCGGCCTCTTCCTGATGGAGGCCATGTGGATGTACTGCAACCCGCTGGTCCGGCGGATCGCCGGGCTCGTGCGCGACGGCGCGATCGGCGAGGTCCGCACCGTCCAGGCCGACTTCGGGATCGCGGGCCCCTTCGACGCCGGCCACCGGCTGCGGGACCCGGCGGTGGGCGGCGGGGCGCTGCTCGACCTCGGCGTGTACCCGGTCTCGTTCGCGCAGCTGCTGCTCGGCGAACCGTCGGCGGTCCACGCGCACGCGCGGATCTCGCCGGAGGGCGTCGACCTGAACACGGGCGTGCTGCTGGGCTGGGACTCGGGCGCCTCGGCCCTGCTGTCCTGCTCGCTGGAGGCGGACACCCCGCTGACGGCCTCGGTGACGGGCACGGAGGGCCGGATCGACGTCCCGCGCGGCTTCTTCTTCCCCGAGCGGTTCACCCTGCTGCGCAACGGCGCGGAACCGGAGGAGTACGTGAACGGGGACGACCCGCACCCCTTCCGGCACGAGGCGGCGGAGGTGATGCGCTGCCTGCGCGCCGGCGAGACGGAGTCCCCGCTCGTCCCCCTGGAGGGTTCGCTGGCGGTGATGCGGACGCTCGACGCGGTACGGGACCGCGTCGGCGTCCGCTACCCCTCCGAGCTCGCGGCTACGCGGGCTTGAGGCCCTGGTCGCCCACCTCCGTGACGTAGGAGGCGGCGGTGGCGACGGGGGCGCCCGGCCGGGTCACGTACGGGACCGTGCGGAAGTCGGCGCGGGCGCTCTCCTCGCCGAGCTCGACGGTGACGTAGCCGCGGCGCCCGTTGAAGAACCGCAGGTGCGGATTGGCCTGCATGAGCTTGGCGTAGTTCGACGGCCGGTCGGCGCCGTCCTTGCCGCTGGCGATGGACGTGGCGACGATCTCGGTGCCGAGGGTCCGGGAGCCCGGGTCGCGGAAGTCGGCCTTGATGTCGAGGCCGTAGCCGACGTGGACGTCACCGGTGAGCACCATCAGGTTCTCGACGCCGGCGGCCTCGGCCCCCGCGAGGATCCGCTGCCGGGAGGCCGGGTAGCCGTCCCAGGAGTCCATGGACAGCTTGAAGTCGGCGGTGGGGCGGTCGCGGCGCTCGGAGAACACCACCTGCTGCGGCAGCACGTTCCAGCGGGCGGTGGAGGCGCGCCAGCCGTCGAGCAGCCAGCGCTCCTGCGCGGCGCCGGTCAGGGTGCGCGCCGGGTCCTCGGACTCGGGGCCCGGGACCTGCCAGCCGTCCCCGTACGCCTGGTCGGAGCGGTACTGGCGGGTGTCGAGGATGTCGAACTGGGCGAGCCGCCCGAAGCGCAGCCGCCGGTACAGCCTCATGTCGGGGCCCTCGGGCAGCTGGGGGCGGCGCAGGGGCTGGTGTTCCCAGTAGGCGCGGTAGGCGGCGGCGCGGCGGAGCAGGAACTCCTCCGGCGGGACGTCGTTCTCGGGGGTGTCGCCCGCGTAGTTGTTCTCGGTCTCGTGGTCGTCCCAGGTGACGACGAAGGGGTGGGCGGCGTGCGCGGCGCGCAGGTCGGGGTCCGACTTGTAGAGCGCGTAGCGGAGCCGGTAGTCCTCCAGGGTGATCGTCTCGCGGGCGAAGACGGCCGGAAGGGTCCGGTCGGTGTAGGCGCGGGCGCCGCCGGTGGCGTTCACGGCGTACTCGTACAGGTAGTCGCCGAGGTGGAAGACGACGTTGACGTCCTCCCGGGCGAGGTGGCCGTAGGCCGTGAAGTAGCCGTCGTGGTAGGCCTGGCAGGAGACGGCGGCGAGCCTGAGGGCGGTGTTCCGGGCACCGGGGGCCGGGGCGGTGCGGGTCCGCCCCACCGGGCTGACCCAGTCGCCGACGCGGAAGCGGTAGAAGAACGCGCGGTCGGGGTCGAGGTGCTCGACCTCCACGTGGACGCCGTGCCGGAACTCGGGGTGCGCGGTGGCCAGGCCGCGCCGGACGATCCGGGCGAAGCGCTCGTCGCGGGCGAGCTCCCAGCGCACGGGGACCCGGCGGTCGGGCAGTCCGCCGTCGGGCTCGAAGGGTCGGGGCGCGAGCCGGGTCCACAGGAGGACGGAGCCCGGCAGCGGGTCGCCCGAGGCCACGCCCAGGGTGAACGGGTCCTCCGTGACGCGCCGGGCGTCCAGCTCGGCGGCGGCCGCGGCGCCGGCCGCGGGCAGCTGGGTGGCGAAGGCGAGCGCGGCGGCCGCGCCGGTGACGGTGAGGAACCGGCGGCGCCCGAAGTGGCGTGCGGCGGCGCGGAGTTCCTCGGAGTGGTTCTGTACGTGGTCCATGTGCCCCTCCCCAGACGGATGCTGTCCTTCCGTCATTCGAGGGGGGCGGGGCGACCTTTCCTTGTCGAGTACAGAACATCCACGTGTCGGACGGATGAGTTCATGGGGCACGCGTCTCGCGTACGCTGCGCGCCCATGAGCATCGCAGTGGTGACGGGAGCCGGTTCGGGCATCGGGCGGAGCGTGGCGCTGGCCCTCGCGGCGGCCGGCTGGTCGGTGGCCCTCGCGGGCCGCAGGGCCGGGGCCCTGGAGGAGACGGCGGCGGCCCTCCCGGCGGGCGACTTCCTGGCCGTCCCGACGGACGTGACCTCCGAGGAGGAGGTGACGGCCCTCTTCGCGTCCGTACGGGACCACTGGGGCCGGGTCGACCTGCTCTTCAACAACGCCGGTACGTTCGCGGGCGGCGGCGTCCCCGTCGAGGACCTGGACCCGGCGACCTGGCGCGCGGTCGTCGACGTGAACCTGACGGGCGCGTTCCTCTGCGCCCAGGCGGCCTTCCGGACCATGAAGGAGCAGGACCCGCAGGGCGGCCGGATCATCAACAACGGCTCGATCTCCGCGCACGTGCCGCGCCCGCACTCGATCGCGTACACGGCGACGAAGCACGCGATGACGGGCCTGACGAAGTCCCTGTCCCTCGACGGACGGCCGTACCGGATCGCCTGTGGTCAGCTCGACATCGGCAACGCGGCGACGGAGATGACGGCCCGCATGCAGACCGGCATCCTCCAGGCCAACGGCGAGCTGGCGGTGGAGCCGGTGATGGACGCGGCGGACGTGGCGGCGACGGTGGTGCACATGGCGGGTCTGCCGCTGGAGGCGAACGTGCAGTTCGCGACGGTGATGGCGACGACGATGCCGTACATCGGGCGGGGCTGAGGGCCCACGACGTGCGCCGGCCGGGGGCGGGGCGCCGCGCCGGGCGTGGGGGGGGGGGGGGGGGGGCCCCCCCCCCCCGGGGGGGGGGGGCGGGGGGGGGGGGGGGGGGGGGGGGGGCCCCCCCCCCGGCCGGAGGGGCGTCAGGCCTGGCCGGTCTCGAACCGGGAGACCTTTCCGCCGTCGACGGTGAACGCCCACTTGGTGCGCATCTCGCCCCAGGTGTCGTTGCGGTAGTCGGCGACGAGGACGCGCCCGTCGGCCGCCTCGCTCTGGACGTCCATGTGCCCGCGCGAGGCGAACACCTCCCGGTCGAGCCACTGCCGCACGTCGCGGTCGGAGCCGTCGTCGGACATGGTCGCGTCGGGGGCCAGGGCCTCGAAGAGGGCGGACTCGTCGTTGGCGTTGAGGGCCGTGACGAAGGCGCGCACGGCAGGGTCGCTGAGCTTGTTCACGGGAATGGTCATGCCCCACCCGTACACCCGCGGGGCGCCCGTCTCCGGGCGCCCCGGCCGTGAAGTCCCCCCGACAGCGGTCTCCGGGCCGTCAGGACCAGTCGCAGGCCTTGCCGTCGCCGTCGCGGTCGAGGCCGGAGCGGTAGCCGGGCTGGCCCCGGTAGATGGGGGCCTTGCCGGCGGCGCGGACGGCGTCGCAGTTCTTGTAGTAGGCGAGGCCGCCGCCGTCGGATCCGCCGGAACCCGAGCCGGAGCCTCCCGAACCGCCGCCGCTGCCGTGGCGGTCCGGGTCGGGGTCCGGGTGCAGCCGGGCGTAGTCCTCGCCCGGGCAGGAGAGGCCGGGACGTGCGAGGGAGAGCCGGACGGACAGGTACTGCGGGTCCTCGATGTCCTCGCCCGCCTCCGGGTCCTGGAAGCAGATCCGCCAGTCGTCGTGACCGGCCGCCAGGTCGACGTCCGTGTAGACGCTGTCGCCCCGGATCTCGGTCAGGCCCGCCTTCCGGAGGACCGCGGAACCGGACGCGAAGGTCCTGCCGACGACGTCCGGCACCTTGGGGAAGACGACGGCCTCGCCGTCCCGCGCCGGACAGGGACTGCCCTTCTCGACGACGGCGAACTCGATCCGGCCCCGCCGCCCCTCCTGGGTCGTGGTGGTCTCCCCGGCCACCGGCTCCTGGAAGCAGACCTTCCAATTGCCGTCGGCGAACTGCGTCCTGTCGTCCTCGGTGGCGTCGTGCGAACGCGCCCAGAACCCCGCCTCGTACGCCGCGTCCTTCGCCGCCTTCAGGTTCTGCCCGGTGTAGTCGGCGACCACCCGCCGCACGAGCGGGGTCGGGGTGGGCGTGGGCGGGGTGTAGGGGGTGAAGGACGGGAAGCCGGTGACCCGCGGCTCGGCACCGGCCGCCGCGGGCCGGTCCGCCGGCGGGTCGCTGGTGCCGACCGCCACGAACCAGACGGCGGACAGGAGGGTCGCGAGGACCTTACGACCGGGCGACCAGCGGGTCCGCCAGGCCAGCACCATGCCGGCCGGCGGCACGAGGAACAGGCAGAAGACGACGAACCCGGGCCGTCGCCACCACCGCTCCTCCCGAACCGGACCCTTGTCCAGCGACACGCCCACGCGACCCTGCCCCTCCCTGATGACGTCTCAGCGCCCACAGGGTATGACCTGCGGATTCGCCGCCCGTGGCCAGGGTCGGACGGCTCAGTCCAGACAGAACTCGTTGCCCTCGGGGTCGGTCATCACGATGTGGCCGGCGCTCATCGGCGGGACGGGCTCGAAGCGCCGCACCCGCTTCGCCCCGAGGCCGACGAGCCGGTCGCACTCGGCCTCCAGGGCCGCCATGCGCTCCTCCCCCACGAGGCCGGGGGCGGCGCGGACGTCGAGGTGCACCCTGTTCTTGGCGACCTTGTCCTCCGGCACCCGCTGGAAGAAGACGCGGGGGCCCTGCCCGTCCGGGTCCTCGATGGCGGACCTGGAGTTGCGCTCCGCCTCCGGTACGCCGATCCTCGCGAGGAAGTCGTCCCAGGCGGCCAACGGATCGGCGCCCTCCGGAAGTTCGACCCCGGGCGGCCCGGGGTGGACGTACCTCAGCGCGTCGCGCCAGAAGGAGGACAGCGCGCGGGGATCGTGGGCGTCGAAGGTGACCTGGAAACGGTTGCTCATGGGGACGTGCTCCCTTCGTAGCGGCTCGTCGACCGACCGTATCGGAGCCCTCTGACACTCCCCCCGCGGAACGTCGGAGGCCTCAGCACGCCGTCCGAATTGCGCCAGCGGTACGGGGTGTTCCTCGGCACCCTGACGTCATGAGCACCCACACGACCACCGCCCGCCCCGCCACCGCCCACACCGCCCGCGCCGTTCCCGCCGCCGTGCTCGCCGAGCTGCGCGTCACCGACGACGCCGGCCGCGCCTGCGTCCCGCACACCGCCACCGACGGCGGCGATCCCCTCCGCTGCTGCCTGCGGCCCTCCGCGCCCGGCGAGCGGATCGCCCTCGTCTCGTACGCGCCGCTGCGCCGCTGGGCCGCCGAGACCGGTGCCGAGCCCGGCGCCTACGACGAGCAGGGCCCCGTCTTCATCCACGCCGAGGACTGCGGCGGCCCCGCGCCCTCGGAGGCGTACCCCTTCTCCCGCCCCGGCGCGCTCCGCGTCCTCCGCCGCTACGACGCGGCCGGCCGGATCGTCGGAGGCCGCCTCCTGGAGCTGCCGGAGACCCCCGCCGACGGCTTCGACCAGGCCCTCACCGAGGCCTTCGCCGACCCGGAGGTGGCCCTGGTGCACGTCCGGGCGGTCGAGTACGGCTGCTTCCACTTCGAGGTCCGGCGGCCCTGACACCACGGACACGAGAAAAGAGCCCCTGACCGGGCAAGGTGCTCGGTCAGGGGCCTTCTCCGGCTCACCGACAGACGAGTCGAGCTGTACGCCGGGTTCTGTGCCCCGGGACCTCGCGGTCGTCGGGGCGACGGCCATCCATCTAGGACCGGCGTTGCCGCCGGCCTCGTGCGGTCTACCCGCGGACTCGGGCGAGCAGCCCTCGAACATCCGCGCAGGGACACCGGGGTGTCCCCTCTTGACCTTGCTCCGAGTGGGGTTTACCTAGCCGCCTGAGTCACCTCAGGCGCTGGTGGTCTCTTACACCACCGTTTCACCCTTACCGAGGACCGAGGTCCCCGGCGGTCTGTTTTCTGTGGCACTGTCCCGCGGGTCACCCCGGGTGGCCGTTAGCCACCACCCTGCTCTGTGGAGCCCGGACGTTCCTCGGGGAGATCCGGGGATCTCCACGCGGCCGTCCGCCCGGCTCGTCTGCCGTGCCGACCATGCTACCTGGCGCGACGGCGGCCGCTTGACCCTGCCGCAGCGTCAGGGTTTCTACTGGGCCCATGAGGATCGGCGAGATCGCCGCGCTCGTCGGGGTCACCCCCCGGGCCGTGCGGCACTACCACCAGTCGGGACTGTTGCCCGAGCCGGAGCGGCGGGCCAACGGGTACCGGGAGTACGGGGTGCGGGACGCCGTGCTGCTCGCCCGGATCCGGCGGCTGACCGAGCTGGGGCTCGGGCTCGACGAGGTGCGGGACGTGCTCGCGGACGACGAGGGGCGGGAGCTCGTGGAGGTCCTGGAGGAGCTGGCGGACGACCTGGCCCGGCAGGAGGCGGTGATCCGCGAGCGCCGGGAGCGCCTCGCCCCGCTCCTCGCCGAGGCCCGCGCGGGGCGCCTGCCCGCCGAGGGGCCCGTGTCGCCGGAGCTGGCCGCGCTGCTGGCGGGCGTGGGCGAGCTGCCCGGGTCCCCGATGGCGGCGAAGGACCGGGAGATCCTGGCCCTGCTCGACACGGTCGTCCCCGACGCGGAGCGGGCCCGGCTGATGGAGCTGATGCGCGGGGCGGCGGGCAGCGCGCGGGAGCTGTACGCGCTCCTCGACGCCCTCGCCGACGTGACGCCCGACGATCCCCGGGTGGACGAGGCCGCTCGCGCCCTGGCCTCGGTCCTGCCGGACGGGATGGCCGTGGAGCTGCCCGAGGAGGGCTCCGGCGGCCTCGCCGACGCCTTCTTCGCGGACCTGGCGCCGGCTCAGTCGGCGGCGGTGCGGCGGGCGATCGGGCTGGCGCGGGGACGAGGGGACGAGGGGGACGCCGGTCCGGGGAGAAGGGATCCGGAGGGAAGAGGGGGGTCGAGTCGATGACGGACACACGGACACCGCGGGGACCGGAGGAGGCGAGCGGTCCGGTGACGGGGCCCGGGGCCACGACGGAGCCGGGGGCCGTGGAGGGGCCAGGGGCCGTGGAGAGGCCAGGGGCCGCCGTGACGGGGGCGGGGGCCGTGACGGGGGCGGGGGCCGTGGAGGGGCCAGGGGCCGTGACGGTTCCGGAGACCCTGGTGGGGGCCGGGCAGGTGGCTGGTGGCGCCGGGGGCGCGGTGGTGCGCGGCCGGGTGCTGCGGTTGCTGCGCGGGGTCGCGTACGCCGCGCTGCCCGCCGAGCTCGTGCTCCTCGTCTGCCTCCTGGGAGGCGTACGGATGCCCGGGGGCGTGCCGCTCGTCGGGGAGGGGCTCGTCCTGGGGCTGCTCGCCGCCGAGGGCGTCGTCTGGGTGCGGCTGCGGAGGCGCGGGCTCTCCCGGCGGGCCGTCGTGGCCGAGCTGGTGCCCGAGCCCGTGCTGCGGCTCGTCGGGCACGAGCTGCGCCTGATGGCGAGCCTGGGGCGCTGGGTCGCGCGGCGGCCGCACGGGGTGGCGGGCGCGGACGGGGTGTTCCCGCACGCCCGGGACCAGGCGGCGCTGATGTACGGCTTCGCGTTCGTGTGCCTGGTCGAGACGGTCGGCATGTCGTACCTGCTGGCCGAGTGGCCCTTCGTCCACGCGGTCGTCCTCGTCCTGGACGTCTACACCGTGCTGTTCGTCCTGGGGCTGCACGCCGCCTCCGCGACCCGCCCGCACACGCTCGCCGGGAACGTCCTGCGGCTGCGGCAGGCCGCGCACGTCGACGTGGCCGTCCCGCTCGACCGGATCGCGGCCGTCCGCCGCGAGCTGTGCTTCTCGCACGAGAAGGCCGAGGGCGAGCTGAACCTCGCCGTCGGCTCCCAGACCTCCGTCACGATCGAGCTGACCGGCCCGGTCGACGCGCCCCGGCTGCTCGGCGCGCCCCGCCCCGTACGGCTGGTCCGTCTGCACGCCGACGACCCCGGGGCCCTGTACGACGCGCTCACGCGGGCGCGAACAGGACCTTCGCCGTCCCCGGGTCCGCTTCCGACAGCCTGACGCGGAGCCACTCGCCCAGGGGGAGCCTCGTCGCGCCGCCCTCGATCCGGGCGACGACCGCCGGGTCCTCCAGGTGGACGGTGCCGACGGCCGGTTCGCGTTCCTTCACGTCGATGACGTACGCGTCGAAGATCTCGCCGATCCGTTCCTTCAGGAGGGCCGCCTCGACGATGTCGACGCTCTCGCGTTCGACGGTGTTGGCGCGGCGGGCGCCGGTGGCCATCTCGTCGGGCAGCGCTGGCAGGGCGGCCCGTACCCACTCGGGCGGCTCGTCCCCGGCGACGGCCGCCACGCACAGCTCGCCCGCGTACCGGTCGACGAGACGGCGCAGCGGGGCGGTGACGTGGGTGTACTCGTCGGCGACGGCGGCGTGCACGGCCGGGGTGGGGACGTGGCCGTCGGTGAAGACGGTGTAGCCGGCGCCGCGCAGCAGGGTGGTGCACTCCTGGAGGAAGGCGGCGTGGCGCGGGTTCGTGGGGTCGGCGGAGCGGACCACGTCCGCGTACGAGACGTGGTGCGGCCAGTCGACGCCGAGGGCGTGGGCGGAGCGGCGCAGCCGGGCGACGGCGCCGTCGGGGGCGGTCGGGAGGGTGCGCAGGATGCCGGTGCCGGCGGCGGTCATGAGGTCGGCGGCGGCCATGCCGGTGAGGAGGGAGATCTGGGCGTTCCAGCCGTCGGCGGGGAGCGGGGCCCGGTATTCGAGGGTGTAGGTGTGGTCCCGTTCGACGATCTCCTGCTCGGGGACGTTGAGGGAGACGCCGCCGCGTTCGGCTTCCAGGGCCTCGCGGAGCCGGCCGATGTCGCGGAGGAGGGCGAGCGGTTCCTCGGCGGTGCCGTCGTCGATCCGCCGCTGCGCGCCCGCGTAGTCGAGTTTGGCGCGGCTGCGGACGAGGGCGCGGCGGACGTCGGTGGCGACCCTCCGCCCCTCGGCGTCGAGGTCCACGCGCCAGAGCAGGGCGGGGCGGGGTTCGCCGGGGAGCAGGCTGGCGGCGCCCTCGGAGAGGACGGCGGGGTGGAGGGGGACCTTGCCGTCGGGGAAGTAGAGGGTGAGGACGCGCCGGTGGGCCTCGGCGTCGATCGCGCCGCCGGGGGCCACGAAGGCGGCGACGTCGGCGATGGCGTAGTGGACCCGGTAGCCGCCGTCGGCCCGGCGGGCCAGGTGCATGGCCTGGTCGAGGTCGGTGGAGGCGGGCGGGTCGATCGTGAAGAACGGCAGGTCGGTGGCGTCGTACGGGGGGAGCCGGGGGTTCTTGGCGGCGTCTTCGGCCTCGGCGAGGACGGCGGGCGGGAAGGTCTCGGGGATCGCGAGCTCGGTACGGAGTGCGCGCAGGGCGGCCCGCAGCGGAGCCTCGGCTGCGCCGGTCACGTGGAGGTGGCGGCGGGGCATGGACCGAGCGTATGAGCTGGGGCGTGGTGCGGCACCTCGTACGGGGGGGGCGGGGCGGGGGCCGGGTCCTCGTACGGGGGCGGGGACGGAGGTCGGCACCTCGTACGGGGGCGGGGACGGGGGTCGGGACCTCGTACGGGGGCGGGGACGGGGGTCGGGACCTCGTACGGGGGCGGGGACGGGGGTCGGGACCTCGTACGGGGGCGGGGGCGGGGGTCGGGACCTCGTACGCTGGGGCGTCGGGGCCGCACCCCCATCCCCGTACGGACGAAGGAGAACCACCGTGCTCGTGCTGTTGCCGCCCTCCGAAGGCAAGGCCTCCTCGGGGCGCGGGGCGCCGCTCAAGCCGGAGTCGCTGTCCCTGCCGGGGCTCGCGGAGGCGCGGGCGGCGGTCCTGGACGAGCTGGTCGAGCTGTGCGCCGCCGACGAGGAGAAGGCGCGCGAGGTGCTCGGCCTGAGCGAGGGGCTGCGCGGCGAGGTCGCGAAGAACGCGGAGCTGCGGACGGCGGGCGCGCGTCCGGCCGGGGAGATCTACACGGGCGTGCTGTACGACGCGCTGGGCCTGGCGACCCTGGACGCGGCGGCCCGGGAGCGGGCGGGGAGCTCGCTGCTGGTGTTCTCGGGGCTGTGGGGCGCGGTGAGGGTGACGGACCGGATCCCGTCGTACCGCTGCTCGATGGGGGTGAAGCTGCCCGGTCTCGGGGCGCTCGGCGCGCACTGGCGGGGGGCGATGGCCTCGGTGCTGCCGGAGGCGGCCGGGGACGGTCTCGTCCTGGACCTGCGTTCCTCGGCGTACGTGTCGGCGTGGAAGCCGAAGGGGGAGGTCGCGGCCCGGACGGCGACGGTGCGGGTGCTGCACGCGCCGACCCGGAAGGTGGTCAGCCACTTCAACAAGGCGACGAAGGGCCGGATCGTGCGGAGCCTCCTGGAGGCGGGCGCGGAGCCGGGTTCGCCGGCGGAGCTGGTGGAGGCGCTGCGGGATCTGCGGTACGTCGTGGAGGAGGGCGGGAAGGCGGGGGCGCTCGACGTGCTCGTGGACGAGGTCCACTGACACCATCGTTGCATCCTCCGCAACGGCCGTTGCGGGTGACGCTCGCCCTGGGCAGGATGACGCCCATGACGAGCGTGTTCGGGCTTGCCCCGGGGGGCCGTGCCGTCCCCGTCGTCCCCGTCGTCGTGATCGAGGACGCCGCCGACGCCGTGCCCCTGGCACGGGCCCTGGTGGCCGGTGGGCTGCCGCTGATCGAGGTCACCCTGCGCACCCCCGCCGCGCTCGACGCCGTCCGCGCGATCGCGGCCGAGGTGCCGGAGGCGGTCGTCGGCGCGGGCACCGTCGTCTCGGCGGCCGGGGTCGCGGACGCGGTGGAGGCGGGGGCGCGGTTCCTGGTCGGCCCGGGGTGGACCGAGCGGCTGCTCGGCGCGATGCGGGACTCCGGCGTGCCGTTCCTGCCGGGGGTCTCGACGGCCTCGGAGGTCGTGGCCCTCATCGAGCGCGGGGTCGAGGACATGAAGTTCTTCCCGGCCGAGGCGGCGGGCGGCGTCCCGTACCTGAAATCCCTCGCGGGCCCGCTCCCCCGGGCCCGTTTCTGCCCCACGGGCGGCATCTCCCCCGGCTCCGCCCCCGCCTACCTGGCCCTGCCGAACGTCGGCTGCGTCGGCGGTACGTGGATGCTCCCGCCCTCCGCGCTCGCCGCCCGCGACTGGGCGCGCGTGGAGGCGCTGGCGCGCGGGGCGGCGGCGCTGCGGGGACCGGTCAGCGCGTGAGCCCGGTGAACGCCACGCGGAGGTGGTCGGTCACCGGCCGGTAGCCGAGGCGCTGGTAGAGGGCGTTGCTGGTGGGGTTCGCCAGGTCCGTGAAGAGCAGGACCTGCGCCGCCCCGGCGTCGAGCGCGGCCCGGCCGACCGCCTCGGTGACCCCGGCCGCGTATCCCCGGCCGCGCTCGGCGGGCGGGGTGTGGACGAGGTGGACGCGGACCTGGCCCTCGGTCGTGCGGGAGACGGCGGCCATCGAGACCGGGCGGCCGTCGGGCCCCTCCCAGAGCCACAGCCGTCCCTCGGAGATCCGCTCGGTCACGAAGCCGGTGTAGTCCTCGGCGGGCTCCTCCCCGACGGCCCTCGCGTACTCCCCCGTCCAGGCGGCGACGAGCGGCACGTCGGCCCCGGTGGCGAGGCGCGCCGTTCCGGCCGGGGCCGGGTCCGGGGGGACCGGCTCGCCGAGCCGGAAGAGCCGCATCCGGACGATGGGGGTCCAGGGGCGGCCGGTGGCCTCCGCGTACGCCTCGACGGCGGCCGTCTCGCCGCGCGCCTCCGTCGGTTCCTCGCCGTCCGGGAGCCCTCCCGGAAGGGCGAGCGCGCGGGCCGCCTCCTCCGTCACGGCCCCGAAGACGGGCACGCCGGGCCGGGCCACCACGAGGACGCCGGTGACCGTGCCGTCCGCCTCCGTCCACCAGCCGAGCCGCCCGGCCCCGTCGACGAGCGTGAGCACGGCGGTGTTGCGGGCGGGGTCGGCGGCGAGGTGCTCGGCGGCGACGGCCCGGAAGGCGGCGGCGCTGTCGGTGAAGGACCAGGTCATGCGGGTGATGGTGGTACGGGGCCGAGTCCCGCCGCCACCCCTTTTGACGGCTACCGCAGGTGCGAGGTGTCGTTGAGGAGCCGTACGGAGGCGTTGCCGTCGGCGTAGTAGGCCACGGCCGAGATCGAGGCGGCCGACAGCTCCATCCGGAACAGCGACTCCGGCGGGGCGCCGAGCGCGAGCCGGACCAGGGTCTTGATCGGCGTGACGTGGGTGACCAGGAGGACCGTACGGCCCGCGTACGCGGCGGTCAGCCGGTCCCGGGTCGCGGCGACGCGCCGGGCGACGGTCGCGAAGCTCTCGCCCCCGCCGGTCGGCGCGGCCTTCGGCGAGGCCAGCCAGGCGTCGAGGTCCTCCGGGTACCGCGCGCGGACCTCGCCGAACGTCAGGCCCTCCCAGGCGCCGAAGTCGGTCTCCCGCAGGCCCTGCTCGATGCGCACGTCCAGGCCGAGCCGGGCGGCGACGGCACCGGCGGTCTGGCGGCAGCGGGCGAGCGGCGAGCTGACGATCTCCTGGACGGTGCCGCGCGCGGCGAGCGCCTCGGCGACGGCCTCGGCCTGCCGCAGCCCGGCCGCCGACAGCTCGGGGTCGCTCCCCCCGCTCCCCGAGAACCGCTTCTCGGGCGTGAGCGCGGTCTCCCCGTGCCGCAGCAACACGAACGTCGCGGGCGCCCCCATGTCGGGCCCGGACCACCCCTGCCGGGGGGCGGACGCGCCGGCGGCGCCGGTTCGCGCGAGAACGGTGCTGCCCGCCGTGGGCGTCGCGCCCGCCTCGGCCTCGAAGTCGCCCGAGGCAACCGAGGCCGCGACGGCCTCCTCCGCGGCGAACAGGCCGTCGTCCGGTTCGGCGGACAGGCCGTCGTCCGGGGCGGTGTCCGGGGCCGTCGGGCGCGAGACCGCGGCCGGCCAGGCGCCCGAGCCCGTGCCCGTACCGAGGCCGCCACCCGGGTCCGTACCGGCGCCACCGGCCGTGGCCGTACCCGTGCCGGTGCCCCCCGCCGTGCCCGTCAGCGCCGCTCGGGCTCTGGCCGCGCCCGCCGTCGCGTCACCGGGCGGGCCCGACGGGGGCGGGGTCGCGGCGTTGCGGGCGGCCGTGGCGTCCAGGGCCGCCGTGGAGGCCGAGGGCTCCCACTGAAGGCCCCGCCTGCCCGCGTCCATCGCCTCGTTCGCGAGCCGGTCGGCGTGCTTGTTCCGCTCGCGGGGGATCCACTCGTAGCGGACCCGGCCGGGCGGGAAGACCCGTCCCGCCTCGGCCGCGAGCGGCTTCATGTCCGGGTGCTTGATCTTCCAGCGGCCGGACATCTGCTCGACGACCAGCTTGGAGTCCATGCGGACGTGGACGAGGGCGTCCGGGAAGAGCTCCCGGGCCGCTTTCAGGCCCGCCACGAGGCCCTTGTACTCGGCGACGTTGTTCGTGGCCACGCCGATGTACTCGGCGGCCTCCGCGAGGGTCTCCCCCGTCGCCGGGTCGAGGACGACCGCGCCGTAGCCGGCGGGCCCCGGGTTGCCCCGGGAGCCGCCGTCCGCCTCGACCACGACCTCGCGCATTACAGGCCGGACTCCGAGGTGCGGACGAGGATCCGGCGGCAGTTCTCGCACCGGACGACCGCGTCCGCCGCGGCGGCGCGGACCTCGTTGAGCTCGGTGATGTTGAGCTCGATGTGGCAGCCCTCGCACTTGCGCTGGTACAGCCGGGCCGCGCCGACGCCGCCCTGCTGCTCGCGCAGCTTCTCGTACAGCTTGAGCAGGTCGGCCGGGACGGAGCCCGCGACGAGCTCGCGCTCCTTGGCGACGGAGGCGGACTCGGTGTCCAGCTCGCCCTGCGCGGCGTCGCGGCGCGCGGTGGCGTCGTCCACCTTGGCCTGCACGGCGGTGACCCGCTCGGTCAGCTCGGCGAGGCGCTCCTGGACGGCCTCGCGGCGCTCCATGACCTCCAGGACGATCTCCTCCAGGTCGCCCTGGCGCTTGGCGAGGGAGACGATCTCGCGCTGGAGGTTCTCCAGGTCCTTCGGGGAGGAGACGGCGCCGGAGTCGAGCCGCTGCTGGTCGCGGGCGGCGCGCTGGCGGACCTGGTCGACGTCCTGCTCGGCCTTGGTCTGCTCGCGGCCGCAGTCGCTCTCCTCGGTCTGCGCGGCGACGAGCAGGTCGCGCAGCTGGGTGAGGTCCTTGGTCAGCGCCTCGATCTCGGCGTGCTCGGGCAGCGAGCGGCGCTTGTGGGCGAGCTGCTGGAGGCGGACGTCCAGGGCCTGGACGTCGAGGAGGCGGATCTGGTCGGCGGGCGCGGCGTTCAGTTGGGGGCTCCAGGAGAGGTGTGGTGGGAGGACCAGGGGTCGGTGACCGTCTTCGAGACGTGGACGCGGAGGTCCCAGCCGTGGCGGTCGGAGATCTCGTCGAGCTGCGCGGCGGCCTGCTCGCACCAGGGCCATTCGGTGGCCCAGTGGGCGGCGTCGACCAGGCCCAGCGGGGAGTGCTGGGTGGCCTCGGAGACCGGGTGGTGGCGCAGGTCGGCGGTGAGGAAGGCGTCGACGCCCGCGGCTCGCACGGCGTCGAAGAGGCTGTCGCCGGAGCCGCCGCTGACGGCGACGCGGCGCACGGTCATGGCGGGGTCGCCGGCGACCCGGATGCCCTGGGCGGTGGCGGGCAGCCGTTCGGCCGCGCGGGCGGCGAAGTCGGCGAGGGTCTCGGGGCGGTCGAGCTCGCAGATCCGGCCGAGGTTGTTCTCGGGGACGAGGGGTCCGGTGACCCGGAGGTCGAGCGCGCCGGCGAGGGCGTCGGAGACGCCGGGGTCGGCGGTGTCGGCGTTGGTGTGCGCGACGTGGAGGGCGATGTCCCGCTTGATCAGGGTGTGGACGACGCGGCCCTTGAAGTGGCCGGCCGCGACCGTCGTCGTCCCGCGCAGGTAGAGCGGGTGGTGGGTGACGATCAGGTCGGCGCCGAGGGCGACGGCCTCGTCGGCGATCTCCTGGACGGGGTCGACGGCGAAGAGGACGCGGGTGACCTCGGCGTCGGGGTCGCCGCAGACGGTGCCGACGGCATCCCACGACTCGGCTCGCTCCGGTGGCCAGAGGGCGTCGAGCTCGGCGATGACTTCAGACAGACGGGGCACGAGGGAAAGGCTACCTGGCTCCTCTTTGCGCCTGAACCGGCGCCGCTCTCGCGGATGCGGCGGGCCGCCGCCGGGGTTCCTCGACCGGCGGTCGCGGTCGTCCCCGCCGGCGGTCGCGGTCGTATCCGCCGGAAAAACCCCTGGCGCCGTCGGCACCAGGGGTTCCGCCGCTACTTCACGAGGTGTCCGCCGTCTGCTTCACGAGGCAGCCGCCGCCTGCTTCACGGGGTAGCCGCCGCCTGCTTCACGAGATGGCCCCTACTTCACGAGGTAGCCGCGCAGGTCGTCGAGGACGCTGTTCGCGGCGGTGACGCCGAGGCCGAGGTACCAGGTCTCGTCCGGGACGTCCTTGGCCCGGCCGGCCTTGACGGCCCCGAGGTTCTTCCAGAGCGGGTTGGCCTGGGCGGTGTCCTTCTTGGTGGCCTTGGCGTCGCCGTAGACGCCGGTGAAGATCCAGTCGGCGTCGGCCTCGTCGATCCTCTCGGGGCTGATCTCGGCGGCGAGCTCGTCGATCTGCTGGTTCTTCGGCCGGGGCAGGCCGGCGTCCTCCAGGATCGTGCCGATGAAGGAGGCCCGGGCGTAGAGGCGGATCTTGCCGGGGAGGTAGCGGACCATGGAGACGGTCGGCTTGTCCGGGCCGATGTCCGTGCCGAGCCGCTTCGCCTTGGTCTCGTAGGCGGCGAGCTTCGTCTTCGCCTCGGCGGTCCTGTCGAGCGCGGCGGCGTTGAGGAGGTAGTTCTCCTTCCAGGTGAAGCCCGGGCGGATGGAGAACACGGTGGGCGCGATCTTCGACAGCTCGTCGTACTTGTCGGCGGCGCGCAGCTGGCTGCCGAGGATGAGGTCGGGCTGGAGGTTGGCGATGGCCTCCAGGTTGAGGTTGTTGATGGTGCCGACGGACTTCGGGGTGCCGGCGTCCTTGGCGAGGTAGGCGGGGATGCCGTCGTCGCCCTCGGAGGGGGCGTAGCCGACGGGCTTGACGCCGAGGGAGACGACGTTGTCGAGCTCGCCGACGTCGAGGACGACGACCCGCTTGGGGGCGGCCTTCAGCTCGGTCTTCCCGAGGGCGTGGGTGAGGGTGCGGGGGAACTGGCCGGGCTTCGCGTCGGTGCCCATGGCCGCGGTCTTGGCGGCGGCGTCGCCGAAGTCCTTGCCGCCGGTGGCGACGTCCTTCTTCTTGGCCGTGTCCTCCTTCTTGGCGGGGTCGGAGGACCCGTCGCCCCCTCCGCAGGCCGCGAGCGAGAGCGCGGCGGCGAGGGCGACGGCGGCGGCGGTGCCGCGGCGGCGGAGGGACATGGGAGGGCTCCTGTACTGGTCGTCCCGGCGGGATGTACGGACACGGCCCAGCGGAGGCGAGACCTCCACTTAGGTTCGCCTTACCTTACTCACCATGGGCCACTCCAGCACAACCGCCCCCTCCCCCTCAGCCGAACCGCCGCAGGGCCACCCTTATGTGTGAAGTGACCCTGCTCGTGTTGTTCGGCTGGAAGTGCGAAAACTAGCTTCGTCGCCGGAGGTGACGAGTCGATGACAGCGTGTGCCATCGAGACCACGGCCGAGGACGGCGACCGCGACCCCGTCGCGGCACGGCCGGCAGGGTTCACGATCACGGCCAACGGCGCGTACGCGGCCAGGCTCGCGGGCGAGGGCGACGCCCTGTACGTGGAGAGGTGGACGCTCGACGGCCCCGAGCCGTACGCCGTGCCGCTCCCCCTCGACCAGCCGGAGGAGCCCGGCACCCGGCTGCTGCCCCTCGCGGACGGCCGGGTCCTCGTCGCCCGCCGCGTCGACGGGCGACGGAACACGTTCTCGCTGCTGTACCCCACCGGCCCGGCCACCGGCGAGCTCCGCCTCGGCGCGGTGGAGGCGCCCGGCTCCGAGCGTCTGGTGCTGCTCCCGCCCTCGCCGGACGGCATCTGCGCGTACGCGATGTGCGTCGGCCCCGACACGACGACGCTGTGGCTGGTGGCGGGCGGCGCCTTCGGCCCGGAGCGGGTGGCGGAGATCAGGGGCCGCTGCACGGGCGGGGTGTGGCTGGACCGCACGGGCCGGATGCTCGCGCTCGACCGGCGGCTCGACGACGGACCGGTGAAGGCGGTCGCCGTCGACCTGGAACGGGGCGGGGAGGTGACGCCGCTGCTCCAGATCACCGAGGGGAGCGACGACCGGCTGCTGCTCGCCGACCCGGACAGCGGACTGCTCCTGATCCGCTCCGACGCGCCGGGGCACGACCGGCTCGGCTGGGGGGTGCTCGGGAGCCTGCTGCCGGTGCGGTTCCCCGAGTGCCTGCGGCTCGACGACGCGGCGGTGACGCCGTTCGCGGTGCAGCCGGGGCAGGTGTTGATGCCGGAGAGCTGCGCGGTGGCGCTGCGGATCGACGCGGCGGGCGGCAGCTGGGTGGGCGTCTGGCAGCCCTCCTCCCGCCGGATGGCCCAACTGGCCGCGCCGCAGGGCTGGCTGGCCGGGGCGGGCGTGTGGACGGCCGAGGGCGTGCTGCGGCTGCCGTACGCGACGGCCGAGGTGCCGTGCGGGCTCGCCGGTCTGGAGATGCCGCCGGAGCCCGAGCCCGAGCCCGAGCCGGTGGTCGTCGAGGAGCCCCGGGTGTGCCGTCCGGTGCCTTTGCAGCAGGCTCCTCTGACGGACCGCGGACCGGCTCGTTAGACTCACGGCCGCACAGCAAGAGCAAGACGTACGGGGTGAGTTCCAGCATGTCCGAAGGAAGCACGCAGGGTACGGAGTCGCACGGCTCCGGGAAGCACCGCGGTCAGGCGTCCCCGGCGGAGGACTCCACGTCCTCGCCGCACGGCCGGCACCGCCGCGAGGGCGACGCCCACGCGCACTGAGGAAGAGACGAAGGGCCCCGGGGTCACCCCGGGGCCCTTCGCCCTTCCCCACCGCCCGTCCTCCGACGGGTCCCGCCACCCCGTGGCTCAGCCCTTCTTCAGACCCAGCACCTCCGTCGCCGCGAAGGTCTCGCCCGCCGGGCGGGACGCGTAGTGCGGGGTCAGGAGGGAGTCCAGCTCCTCGTACGTGAACGCCTCCTTGGCCGTGTCGAACTTGGCCGAGACCTTCGGCCGGTCCACGACCGCCACCATCCCGCCGTGCACGACGAGCAGCTGTCCGTTGACCCCGGCCGCCGCCGGGGACGCCAGATAGCCGACGAGCGGGGCCACGTGGTCCGGGGACAGCGGATCGAGCTCGCCCTCGGCCGTCGGCTCGGCGCTCCCCTTGCTTGCTGGAATGGCCGCGAAGACGTCCTCGGTCATCCGCGTCCTGGCCCGGGGGCAGATCGCGTTCACCGTGACCCCGTACCGGGCGAGCGCGAGCGCCGACGAGGTGGTCAGGCCCACGATGCCGCCCTTGGCCGCCGCGTAGTTCGGCTGACCGGCCGAGCCCGCGAGGAAGGCCTCCGAGGAGGTGTTGACGATGCGGCCGTAGACGCCGGCCTCGCCCGCCTTGGCGCGGCCCCGCCAGTGGACCGCCGCGAAGTGGGTGGTGTTGAAGTGGCCCTTGAGGTGGACGCGTACGACCGAGTCCCACTCGTCCTCGCTCATCGAGAAGACCATCCGGTCGCGCAGGATGCCCGCGTTGTTGACCAGGACGTCCAGCTTCCCGAACTCGGCGACCGCCAGGTCGACCAGGGCCCGTGCCGTCTCGAAGTCGGAGACGTCGCCGAGGTGGGCGACCGCCCGGCCGCCCGCCGCCCGGATCTCCGCCGCGACCTCCTCGGCGGGCGCGGCGGAGGCCTCGCCCGAGCCGTCGCGGCCGGGCTGCCCGTAGTCGTTGACGACGACGGCGGCGCCGAGCCGGGCCAGTTCCAGGGCCTCGGCGCGGCCGAGTCCGCGCCCGGCGCCGGTGACGATCGCGCTCAGCCCCTCAAGAGGCAGTGACATGACCGGAGTCCTCTCAGATCTCGATGCAGGTACGGAGGGCCGCGCCGGTCCGCATCTGCTCCAGGGCCTCGTTGATGCCGGCCAGCGGCACCCGGTGGGTGATCAGCGACTCCAGGTCGATGCGGCCGGCCCGCCAGAGCGCGATGGCGCGTTCGTACGAGCGGAGCACGTCCCCGCCCCCGTACATCGAGGGCAGGATCCGCTTCTCGTCGAAGAACAGCTCGAACATGTTGAGCTGGAGGAAGTCGTCGAGGGCGCCCGCGCCGACGACGCAGAGGGTGCCGCCGCGCCGGGTCGTCTCGTACGCGGTGCGGGCGGTGGCGGACCTGCCGACGACTTCGAAGACGTAGTCGAAGCCCTCGCCGCCGGTGATCCGCTGCTTGGCGTCGGCGAGCGCCTCGGGGGCGACCGCCTCGGTGGCGCCGAACCTCAGCGCGGCCTCGCGCCGGGACTCGACGGGGTCGACGGCGACGATCTGGGCGGCGCCCTGGAGCCTGGCGCCCTGGATCGCGGAGATGCCGACGCCGCCGCAGCCGATGACGGCGACCGACGAACCGGCCTCCACCTTGGCGGTGTTGACGGCGGCGCCGAGGCCGGTGGTGACGCCGCAGCCGATGAGGGCGGCGATGTCGAAGGGCACGTCGTCGGGGATGGGGACGGCGCAGCCCGCGTCGACGACGACCTCCTCGGTGAAGGTGCCGGTGCCGGCGAAGCCGAAGACGTCACCGCCGGGGCGCTTGAAGTTGGGCGTGCCGGCGTTCATGAAGCCGGCCAGGCACAGCTGCGTCTGGCCGCGCTTGCAGGCCGGACAGCTGCCGCAGGCGGGCAGCCAGCAGAGCAGGACCCGCTGGCCCTGGCTGAGGCCGGTGACGCCGTCGCCGACGTCGAGGATCTCGCCGGCGCCCTCGTGGCCGGGGACGAAGGGGGCGGGCTGCGGCAGGACGCCGCTCATGGCGGAGACGTCGGAGTGGCACAGGCCGGTGGCCCGCACGCGGATCCGCACCTTGCCGGGGCCGAAGCCCACCGCCTCGACGTCGTCGAGCACTTCGAGTTTGTCCTGGCCGATCTCGTGCAGTACGGCTGCGCGCATGGTGCGGCTCCCTCCGGGACGGGTCTACGAGTGTTCGACGAGGGT
This sequence comes from Streptomyces sp. NPDC053513, assembly GCF_044544765.1. Classification (NCBI taxonomy): domain Bacteria; kingdom Bacillati; phylum Actinomycetota; class Actinomycetes; order Kitasatosporales; family Streptomycetaceae; genus Streptomyces; species Streptomyces sp. NPDC053513. Next base: position 163,651 of record NZ_JBITXP010000013.1, on the reverse strand, counting down.
GTCGGCGAGGACCGGGGCGTCGTCGCGCTCCACGGCCGTCACCGCCACCTGGACGCGGCCGTCGCCGGCCCACATCCGGATGCGCAGGGTCTCGCCGGGGAAGACGATCCCGGCGAAGCGCGTGCGGTACGCGCGGACGCGGGTGACGTCGCCGCCGAGCAGCGTGTCCACCACCGCCTTGAGGGTCATGCCGTACGAGCAGAGGCCGTGCAGGATCGGCCGGTCGAAGCCGGCGAGCTTGGCGAACTCGGGGTCGGCGTGGAGCGGGTTCCAGTCGCCGGAGAGCCGGTAGAGCAGGGCCTGTTCCTCGCGGATCGGCCGTTCGACGTCGGCGTCGGGCGCGCGCTCCGGGAGCGGGAGGCGCTCGGAGGGGCCGCGGTCGCCGCCCCAGCCGCCCTCGCCGCGCACGAAGATCGAGGCGTCGCTGGTCCAGAGCGGGCCGTCCTCGTCGGCGGCCTCGGAGCGCAGGACCAGGACGGCGGCCTTGCCCTTGTCGTACACGGCGGCGACGCGGGAGGTGGAGACGGCCCTGCCGCCGGTGGGCAGGGGGCGGTGGAGGGTGATCGACTGGCCGCCGTGCAGGACGGCGGCGAGGTCGATGTCGATGCCGGGGGCGGAGAGTCCGCCGACGACGCCCATGCCGGCGCCCGCGACGGTGGCGAAGCTGGGCAGGACGTGGAGCCGGGACTCCAGGGTGTAGCGGAGCTCGTCGGGGTCGGTTGCGGGGACGCCCGCGCCGAGGCCCAGGTGGTAGAGCTGGACGTCCTTGTGGTCCCAGGAGATCTCGGCGCTGCGGGGTTCGGCGGCGACGGCCTTGGCGGGGTCGATGGGCATCGGGCTGCTGCTCCTCGTTCCATGGAAGACCTCGGCGCGGCCGTCCGCACCGTCGGCCGCACCGAGGCCGTGCGGGGACCGTCCCGTACGCGCCCGTTCTAGAACGCGTTCTAGGTCGGTGGACCCCATGTATAGCCGAGGCGACAGGAGTTGGGAACCCTCCTGACGACACGTCAGAAACCTTCGGACGAAAGGCACCCGGGACATTTGTCACGGCCGGGTCCGTACATCCACGCCTGCCGGGCCGTACCCCCCGCTCCGTAGCGTCGTCCCCATGAAGAACGAGACAGCGGTCGCCTTCACCGGAGTCACCCGGTCCTTCGGACCGGTCCGCGCCGTGGACGGCATCGACCTCACCATCCGGCGCGGCGAGACCGTCGCCCTGCTCGGCCGCAACGGCGCCGGCAAGTCCACCACCATCGGCCTGCTCCTCGGCCTCGACGAGCCCGACGGCGGCGAGGTGCGGCTCTTCGGCGACACCCCGGCCCGCGCCGTCGCGGCCGGCCGGACCGGCGCGATGCTCCAGGACGGCCGCCCGGTCCCCCGGACCACCGTCCGCGAGCTCGTCACCTTCGTCGCCCGCACCTACCCGAAGCCCATGCCGGTCGCCGAGGCCCTCGCGCTCGCCGGCCTCACCGAACTCGCCGACCGCCGGGTCGACCGCCTCTCCGGCGGCCAGGTCCAGCGCGTCCGCTTCGCCGTCGCCCTCGCCGGCAACCCCGAACTGATCGTCCTCGACGAGCCCACCGCCGCCCTCGACGTCGAGGCCCGCGAGGTCTTCTGGGACTCGATGCGCGGCTACGCCCGGCGCGGCAACACCGTCCTCTTCTCCACCCACTACCTGGAGGAGGCCGACGCCCACGCCGACCGGATCGTCGTCATCGACTCCGGCCGCGTCCTCGCCGACGGCACCGGCGAGGACCTCAGGCGCGCGGCCGGCGGCAGCTTCGTCGCCTTCGACCTGGCCGGCGGCCCCAGCGCGGGCCTGGACCTGCTCCCCGGAGTGACCTCCGTGGAGATCCGCGGCGACCGCGCCCGGCTCCACACCGACGACTCCGACGCGACCGTCCGCGCGCTCGCCGAACGGAACGCGATCCGGGGCCTCGAAGTCGCCCCCGTGTCCCTCAACGACGCCTTCCTCGCCCTCACCGCGCACGCCCGCCCCCTGGAGACGACCCGATGATCACCGAGTACGTACGCCTCGAAGTCCGCCGCACCCTGCGCGACACCGGATTCGCCGTCGGCGCCATCGCCGTCCCGGTGATGATGTACCTCCTCTTCACCAACCTCGGCGGCCAGAACGAGGAGGAGTGGAAGACCGCCTCCATGGTCGGCATGGCGGCGTACGGTGCGCTCGGCGCCGCCCTGTCGATCGGCACGGGCGTCGCCGAGGACAAGGGGTCCGGCTGGCTACGGCAGCTGCGGATCACACCGATGAGCCCCCGCCAGGTCGTCACCGGCCGCGCCCTCACCGGCTCGGTGGTGGTGCTGCCGTCGATCGTCGGGGTCCTCCTCGCCGGCGGCCTCGTCAACGGCGTCCACCTGGCGGCCTGGGAGTGGGCCGTGGTCGCCCTCGCCCTCTGGCTCGGCTCGCTCCCCTTCACCCTCCTCGGCATCGGCAACGGCTACCGGTTCACCGCGCAGACCACCGGGGTCGCGAACATCGCCTGCAACCTGGGCCTGGCGGTCCTCGGCGGCCTGTGGTTCCCGGTGAGCCTCTTCCCCGACTGGCTGCGGTCCCTCTCCGCGTACACCCCGACCAACCGCTTCGCCGAACTCGGCGTCTCGATCGCCTACGGCCACGCCCCGGGCGCGACGACGCTCGCGGTCGTCGTCGCCTGGGCGGCACTGTTCGGCACGTACGCGGCGGTCTCGTACCGTCGTTCGGCGAGGACGGCGTAGGGAGTGGACATGACGAGACGGCAGCGGTGGAGAACGACGGCACGAGAACGCTCCGACCGGGGCCCGAGCGGACTGAGCCTCCTCCCCTGGCTCCTCATGGGCCTCGGCGCGCTCTCCCACCTCCTCGGCGGGGACGCCCCCAACCCGTGGATCGGCGGCCTCGGACTGCTCGCCTTCAACACCCTCTACATCGCGATCGTCTTCCGGGCCTTCGACCGCCGCAGCCGTGAGGCCCCGCTGACCTGGTGCCTCCTCGCCGCCCTCGCCGCGCTCACCTTCGCCCTCGCCCTCGGCTACGGCCGGGAGTGGCTGCTCCTCTTCCCGCTCCTGGGCCTCGCGGTCGGCGCGGTGGTGCGGGGCAAGGAGCGGCTGCGGTACGTCGCCTTCCCGCTGGTCGCGGCGGTCGCGGCGGTGACGTTCTGGCGCGACGGCTGGGACTCCTTCGGCGTCGTGTACGGCACGTTCATCTCCGTCATGGTGACGGCGGCGATCCTCGCCCTCGACGAGACGGTCCGGGAGCTGCGCGAGACCCGCGAGGAGCTGGCCCGCACGGCGGTGGAGAAGGAGCGGTTGCGGTTCTCGCGCGACCTGCACGACCTGCTCGGCCACACCCTCTCGGTGATCGTGGTGAAGTCGGAGGTCGTCCGGCGGCTCGCCCCCCGCGACCTGGACGCGGCCCTGGCACAGGTCGCGGACATCGAGTCGGTGGGCCGTCAGGCGCTCACCGAGATCAGGGAGGCGGTGACCGGCTACCGCGAGGGCAGCCTCGCCACCGAGCTGGACCGGGCGCGCGACGCGCTCTCCTCGGCCGGCATCGAACCGGTCGTACGCCGTTCGGGCCCGCTCCTGGAGCCCCAGACGGAGGCCCTGCTGAGCTGGGTGGTGCGGGAGTCGGCGACCAACGCGATCCGGCACAGCAGCGCCACTCGCTGCGAGATCGACCTCAGCGGCACCACCGACCGTGCCCGGCTCACCGTCACCGACAACGGCCACGGCCCCTCCGACACCGCCCCGGGCAGCGGCCTGCGCGGCCTGCGCGAGCGGGTCGCCGCGGCAGGCGGCACTCTTGTCTCGGGGCCGGCTCCGCGGGGCGGGTTCCGGGTCACCGCGGAGCTCCCCGTGGAGACCCCCGCACCGCACGAGGGGGAGCCCACGGAATGATCAGACTGCTGCTCGCCGAGGACCAGGGCATGATGCGCGGGGCGCTGGCCCTGCTGCTCGGGATGGAGCACGACATCGAGGTCGTCGCGCAGGTCGGGCGGGGGGACGAGATCGTCGACGCGGCGCTCGTCGCGCGCCCGGACGTGGCCCTGCTCGACATCGAACTCCCGGGGCGTTCGGGCCTCGACGCGGCGGCGGACCTGCGGGACGAGGTCCCGGACTGCAAGGTCCTGATCCTCACCACCTTCGGCCGCCCCGGCTACCTGCGGCGGGCGATGGAGGCGGGCGCGGCGGGCTTCCTCGTGAAGGACGGCCCCGTGGAGGACCTGGCCGAGGCGGTCCGGCAGGTGCTGCGCGGCGAGACGGTGATCGACCCGGCCCTCGCGGCAGCGGCCCTCAGCGCGGGCCCGAACCCGCTGACGGCCCGCGAACGGGACGCCCTGGCGGCCTCGGTGGACGGCGCGACGATCGCGGACATCGCCGCGACCCTGCACCTCTCGGAGTCCACGGTCCGCAACTACCTGTCCTCCGCGATCGGCAAGACGGGCACGCGGAACAGGATGGAGGCGGTGCGGGCGGCGCGGCGGCAGGGGTGGTTGTGACTCCTGCCGGCGGGGCGGGCCGGAGACGCGGAAAGGCCCCGGGCGAAACGCGCCGGGGCCTCCGTGTCGGTCCGGGCCTTCTCACGGGCCGGACCGATCCGATCGGACTAGTTCGAGGTCACATCCCAGACTCCGAGGACCTCGGGGAAGTCCGGGGCCCTCACGATGAGCCGCGGAAGACCGCGTTCGGCCGAGAGGAGCGCGTCGACGACGCTCTGCGCTTCGGGCGAGCCCAGCCCGCCCACGACCGGCCAGACGACCGGCTCCCCGCCGGGGGAACCGAATTCCCCCAGGAGAATCGAGGCGTCCGCGCCCGGAATGCTCCAGAGCCCGTAGAGCCGGTCGTCCGCACCGGAAGCCTCGAAACGCTCCGCGAAGAGCCGGAAGTACCAGCATGCCTCCCGGCCGGTGGCAAGGACGCCCTCGAGGGGGCCGTCCCGCCAGTCGAGGACGATCAGCACGCGCGGCGTTCCGAGCCCCGCGTCAGAGCCTTCCATCGTCTGCATCAGTTCCGTCCGAACAGTAGGTTGAACCGCTTCTGAACCGCCGTGTCCACGGGTTTGGGCAGGATCAGAGTGTGGTGCATGGGATTGTTCCTCGTGGGGGTGAAGATCAACGAGAATCCCGCTTCTTCCACTTCTTGCTTGGTCGCAAAGGAAGCGCCTTCCGCCGGGCCGTCAGCCACCGTGACCGAAACACCATGGCCGAAGGACTTCTCGTTCGCCTCCGCCTTCTGAGCCTGTCCCGCGAGTCGACCGGTGCTCTCCTTGCTCGTACCGAACCGGGCGAAACCCTGGCTCGGATTGCAAGTGCAAGCCTGGCCGAAGCCGGGCAGCCCGTTGCCACAGTTGTGCACCAGCAGCGGAGTGGACGCCGCCAGCACGTAGTACGCGTGGATGTCCTCGATCGTGAGGTCATGCGTGCGCTGGCGCTTCGTGTAGTGGCTGAGCGCCGTGATCTGGACCTTCGTCCCCGCGCTCGTGCGGAGCCACTGGCCCGTCTGCAGGTCGCCGGCCGGGACCCATTCCTTCAGGGCGGGGACCCAGAAGGGGTGGGTGTCGGTGGCGGTGATGGTGGAGAGGGTGTCGCCCGTCGCGACGGTGATCTCGGTGAAGGCCTTGTCGTCCTCCGTCCGGATGGTGTCGACGACCTTCTTCTCCGTGGTCTCGCCCGTCTCGACGTCCGTGGTGACGACGGTGTCGCCGACCTCCACGTCCTCGATGTCCTTGGTCGAGCCGTCGGCCATCAGCACCTTGGTGCCGGGCAGGAAGGAGTGGCATCCGCCGATGAGCTTGGCGACGCCCTTCTCCGCGAGCTTCCCGACACCCGCTCCCACCACGCCCGAGGCTGCGCCCCAGACGGCGCCGTTGGCCTGGGCCGTCAGCTGGCCGGTGACGCTGTTGTCCGCTCCTGGTGTCAGTGCGTTGTTGAGGGCGGAACCGGCGGCACCCGCCACCGCGCCGCATCCGGCCGCGGCCGCGAATCCGGCGCCGCCCGAGACGAAGCCGGCGCCGACCGCCGTGCTGACGCAGAGCCCGCCGACGACGACCTCGGTGACGACCGAGATCACCTCACGGTGCTCCACCACGAACTTCTTGGTGCTGTCCCAGGCGTTCGACAGGCCGCAGGTGGAGTACCAGGGGCAGTCGTCGGACTTGCCGCCGCCACCACCGCCACCACCGCCACCGCCGCCACCGCCACCGCCACCGCCACCGCCACCGCCGCCACCGCCGCCGCCGCCGCCGTTGTACTCGGGGCACTGCGGGTTGGTCAGGCTCGGGCACGGGGCGCCGCCACCGCCACCGCCGCCACCACCGGTGACGGGGAGACCTCCCTTGCACGTGATGCCGTACTTGCTCGGGTTGTCACATTCCGGCACCTTCTCGCCGGTCGGGTCGGCCAGGGTGGTCGGGCTGTTGTGGGCGTAGGAGTAGCCGTTCAGCGACTGGTGCTGGTCCGGGGAGAGCAGCGGGTCGACGCTGATGAACTGGCCGGTGACCGCGTCGTACTCCCGGGCCCCGACGTGTGTGAGGCCGGTCGTCCTGTCGAGCGTCTTGCCGAGGAAGCCCTTGTCGTTCCCCCAGCTGCCGACGGATCCGCCGCGCTCCGAACCGAAGGGGTTCATGAAGCGCTTGGTGACCGTCTGCGAGACGTCGGAGGTGATGCCGACGCTCTGGGTGCCGTGGTGGTCACCGGCGAGGAACGTGAGCTTGTTGACGCCGAGTTCGGTGGAGCGCATGGCGACCACGCCGCCGCCGGCGGAGTAGCTGCGCTGGGCCCAGACCGCCGCTCCGCCCGAGGGGACGTGCAGTTCGGTGGAGCCCGCGTACAGGACGCGTTCGCCGCCCTCCGTGGCGCGGATCAGCAGCTCGCCGTCCGCGTCGTACAGGTAGTCGGTCGCCTTGCCGCCCTCGGTGAGCTTGCCGAGCTTGCCCTCCGAGGACCAGATCAGGTCCTGCTGACCCGTGGCTCCGGGGCGCCTGGTGGTGTTGCCCTGGCTGTCGTAGCCGTAGACCTTGTCCTTGGCCGGGTCGGCCGCGGCGCACGGCGTCGTCGTCCGCGTGGTCGTGTAGCGGAGGGCGTGCGGCTGGTTGGTGGCGTCGTAGCAGTAGGTGGTCCTGGTGTCGCCGGTGGCGGCGTGCTGGGTCTCGGTGTCCCGCTGTCCCGCCTTGTTGTAGGTGTACGAGGTCCAGTACGGGGCCGGGCCGGACAGCTGGGTGACGTCGCGGGTGCCGGTGCAGTCCTGGGACGCGGGGGTCCAGGCTTCGAGGAGACGGCGGTGGCCGTCGTAGGCGAAGCACTGTTTCTCGGCCTTGCTGGTGCCGCCGAGGGTCGTCGGGTCGGCGATCGACGTGACGTTGCCGGCCTGGTCAAAGGTGTAGGTGAGGTCCTGCAGCATGTACGGGTGCGTCTGGTCCGTGACATTGCTGTTGGTCAGGCGGCCGGTGCCCTCCTCGTAGGTGTGGGTGACGTAGACGTTCCGGTCGCCGGTGCCGCCCATGCCCAGGGTGAGCTGCCGGACCTGGCCGGTGGCGGAGTAGTCGATGTTGCGGACGTACCCGCTGGTCCCGGTGACCGAGGTGAGCTGGCCGACGCTGCCGTAGCCGTACTTGACCGTCTCGGCGGGCAGTCCGCCGAGGGCGGGCTCGGACGCGGTGTCCACGGACCCGTCGATCCGGTACGTGGTGGTGTACGTCAGCTTGCCGCCCGGGACGGAGGCGGTGAGCGCGTCTCCGGCCGGAAGCGTGACCTCGGTCGTCGAGGGGCGGTTGAGCGCGTCGTAGGCGGTGACGGTCTTGGTGTAGGCCGAGCCGGTCTCACCGTTGACGTAGCGGGTCGCCGCCGTCGGGTAGCCCTTCAGCGGAGCGTCGTAGGTGCGCTTGGTGAGCAGGTACTCGGGCTTCTGCTCCCCCGCCCAGGTGGAGGTGGGACGACCGATGGCGTCGTAGGCGGTGATGACGCTCTTCCCGCCGCCGGTGGTCTTCACCGGCCGGTCGAGGAGGTCGTACTCGGTGGTGGAAGCACCCATGTCCGGGTCGGTCGCGGTCTTCTCGCGGCCGAACAGGTCGTAGGTGTACGTCCACGCGGCGTTGTCGGGGCCGGTGATGGACTTCTGCTTGCCGTCCGGCGTGTACGTGAACTTCGTCGAGGTGTACGTCGCGCCGAGCGTCGCACCGAACTGCGGGTCGGCGGGGCTGCTGCCCGCGTATTCGCGGGTCTCCGTGGTCCTGCCCCGGACGTCGGTGATCGTGCGGGACGCGGATCCGCCGTCGGGCGCGGTGGTGGCCACCGAGTCACCGGTGTAGCTGGTGGTCGTCTTCTGCTTCTCGACGCCCAGCACGAGCAGGGCGCTGGACACCGGGCGCTCGGCCCCGTCGTACGACGTCAGCGTCTGGACGGGCGCCTCGCCGTATTCGGCGCGCGCGTACGTGCCGTTGGGCGTGACGGTGTTGTCGAAGATGTCCGCGTACGTCTCGTAGGCGAGTCCGCGGGAGTCGTAGCGGGTGTCGGTGAGGACACGGCCGCCCTGCGGGGTCGGCCGCTGGGTCTGGAGGGGCCGCAGCAGCGCGTCGTAGATCGCGTAGGTGGTCTGGTAGGTCTCGCCGTCGGCGTTCAGCATGGCGCTGGAGACCCAGGACTGCTTGGTGTTGCTGACGGAGTAGGTGTACTTGCTGTTGGGACTCTGGGTGCCCCGGTCGCGGTTGGGCAGCCAGACGTCCGTGACCCGGCCGAGCGCGTCGTAGGCGAGCTCGGTCTTCTTCAGGTTCGCGTCGTAGATGCGCACCGGCAGGCCGCGGCGCGGATCGACGTACGTGACGTTCTGGTGGGTCAGGGCGTTGGCCTGCAGCGTCCTGGTGAGCGGACCGGCGGTGGCCGGCGTGTACGACGTGGTGGTCGACTTCAGGTCGGCGTTGGTGACCTTGGTCGGCCTGCCGAGCACGTCGTAGGCCGTCGTGGTGCCCTTGTCCCAGGTGACCGCCCCGCCCGTGCCGTAGGTCGTGGCGCGGCCCACCCAGGTGGGAAGCCCCTTGGTCGGCTGCATGGTGGTGGTCCACGCGAGGCCGTCGTAGGCCGTGGCCGTGTCGGACAGGACGTTGCCGCGGGTGCCGTCGGCGTTCTCCAGCTTCAGGTCCGTCTCGGCGAAGGTGCAGCCGAGCGCGACCGTGCGCACGCGTGAGACGAGGTTCTTGAGTCCGACGGTGTCGTTGTCGGCGTACCAGGTCTGGGTGCAGGTCTCGTCACCGCCGGCGGCGAGGTCGCCGGTGTCGAGGACCTTGACGGGACGTCCTTCCGCGTCGAAGGAGACGGTGTCGGTGGCGCTGGAACGCCAGGTCCCGGAGGCCGTGAGGTAGGTGTACGCGGTGGTCTTGTCCGTGCGGACGAAGCGGGCCACGTGGTCGCCGGCGTCGGGGACGCCGGTCTGACGGGCGGTCTCCTTCGACCACGGGTCGTTGACCGTGGCCGAGAGCGGGGTCGCGCCGTCGTAGACGACCTGCTCGCGCAGGGTGCCGTTGTACTGGTCGGTGTCCTTGATGCCGGCGACGCCGATCGCGGGCTGGGCGAGCGGGGCCAGCGTCACGGACTTGGTGGTGCCGTCCTTGTTCGGGTCGCCGTCCATGCCCTGCATGTAGAGGGAGACCGTCTTGGAGCGGACCGCGGCGTTGCTCGATCCCTTCTGGACCGTGACCTGGCGGTAGCCGCGCCAGTCGGACCAGGTCCGCTCGGCCTTCTTGGTGAAGGGGTCGTCGTTGTAGTGCCAGGCGGCACCGCTGTACGTGTACTCGTTCTCGACGGTGTCGTTCTGGCCCGCCGGGTCGGAGGTGGTGACGCTGAGCACGCGGTACTTGTGGAACCAGTCGACGGACGCGTCGGCGGCGCCGTTGATGTTCCAGTACAGCGGGTAGCAGCTGCGGGTGTTGGTGTCCTGCGGCGCGGTGAGGACCTGGCTGCGGACGCACTCGGGCGCGGAGATGCCCACGGTGGTGAGGGCGCCGGTCTCCGAGGTGATGGTGGAGACGCGGGGCCGGGTCAGCGGCAGGATGTCGTCCGTGCCGTCCACCCGGTTCGGGCGCATCTGGTACGTGAACGAGAGCGGGTTCGTCGTGATCGCGGTGCCGGCCTTGGCGGTCCGCTGGACCGACTTCAGCGTCAGCACCTGATCGGAGGTGTCACCGATGTCGCCGCCGTCGAGGTACTGCTGGGTGAACGCCCAGGAGTCGACCGGGTCGTAGGCGCTGGTCGCCGTGTTCCAGCTGAAGGTGCTGACGTCGGTGAGACGCTTGCGGGTGAAGAACGACGGGGACTGGGTGAGGCACTCGGTCGAGTCCTTGGCGCAGATCGCGTCGAAGGGGACGTCGGGCCACTTGTCGGCGGTCTCCTTGGTGAGGGACGTGCAGTCCGCCGCCGTGCACCGCTCCGCGTAGCCGAAGGTGACCTTCGCGTCGGCCTTGTCCGTGAAGAGCTCGCCCTTGCGCAGGCCGTAGGTGATCTCCTTCAGACGGCCGCTGCGGACGTACTCCGCGTCGGCCTTCGTCGCCTTGTTCTTCTTGTAGTAGTTCGTGTCCTTGTCGTACCAGTAGGTCGACGCGTTGCCGCGGGTGTCCTCGACGTAGTCGAGGTTCCAGCGCCAGGCCTGGGTGACCGCCCGCTCGGCGAAGGTGGTGCCGGCGCTGTAGCCGGGCTCGCCGGAGTCGTCGCCGAAGACGGGCACGGTCCAGGTGGAGTTGGTGCGCTGGGTGGTGGCGCCGTCGAGCTTGTCCTGGCCGAAGACGTACTTCGTGCCGTCGCCGCTGACGACCGTCCAGTACTCGCCGTCGTCGTCGCCGTTCGTGGCGCCCGTCAGCCGGGTCACCTTCGAGGCGTCGTCGCCCTCCAGCTTCCAGACGCCCGCGGTGGCCGTCTTCACCAGGCGGGAGGACTTGCCGTTGAGCACGATGCGGGCGTTGTCGTACGTCCAGCAGCGGTCACCGATGTCCGTGTGGCCGTCGTCGTCGCAACTGCCGTAGCTGCGCTCGATGTACGACTCGGTGAGGGTGAACCCCTCGCCGACGGAGGTGGGCTGGTTGTTGGTGGTGGCCGTGCGGCCGTCGATGCTGCTGGAGTCGTAGGTGATGGTCAGGCTCGGGGCCGGTCCGGCGGCCGCGGGGGGCACCGAGAGGCCGTACGACCAGGTGAACGCGCCCGAGCTGCCGCCCGCCGCCCAGGAGGACGAGGAGGTCAGCGGGGTGGCGCTGTAGTCGCCCGTGCCGTTCGCGGACTGGCCGGAGCCGCCCGAGGTGGTGAGGGCCATGACCATGGCGCCGCTCGTCGAGGACGCGGCGGTGCCGAGCTGGGTCTCGGGCCCGGAGGCCGAGGCGGCGAGGTCGACGTCGGCGGAGACCGTGTGCGTGTCGGCGTCGTTGTCGGAGGCGAGCGGGGTCTGCGTCCGGCACTCCGCCTTCTCGGGCGTGGTCAGGGCGCATTCCGGGAGCCGGACGAGCCGGAGGCGTCCGGACCAGCCGCCGCCGACCGCCGAGGCGAAGGCCCCGTAGTCGACGCCGATCCTGGCCCTGCCCGCCGTGTCGGCCTCGGCCGTGAGGACGACGCCGGTGATGCCGAGCCTGTCCGCCGCGCTCTGGCCGAGGACGGCGACGGTGGCGCCGGTGCCCTCGGCCGCGGCGGCCTTGCCCGCGGCGGGGGCGAGGGTGACGGGCAGGCCGCCGGGCGACGCGGTGGCGCCGAGCTTCAGGTCGGCGGTGCCGGCCTTTGGCCAGGCGTCGCCGCGCTGTTGTTCGGAGCGGGCGCGGAGCGCCTGGGAGGCGTTGCTCCGCAGGTCCTCGGCCACCTGTCGGCGGGCCTGCTTCGCTCCCGGCTCCGTGACCGGCTTGACCTTGCTGACGCGCTGCGCGGGCAGGTCGGGGCGGCCGAGGCCGCCCTTCGTGCCGTCGGCGGCGACGACCGGGGTGAGGCCGATCGGTATGGAGAGTGCCACGGCGAGCGGCAGCACCACGAGCGCACGGCGGCGCCTGCGGCGGGCTCTGCCCTGCCGTGTTGTCGAACTACCTATGTCGAACACCACAGATGCTCTTTCCCGTCCTTCGACGATGTGTGAGGGCGGCAGAGCGCCGCCCGTGACAGGTCGGGCCGGGCACCACCGCGTCGCGCGGTGCCGCCCGGCCCGACGGGACCGGTTCCGGTCAGGAGCCGATCTGAGCCTCGATCTGGTTCTCGTTGTTCATCGCACCGGCCCAGATCCGTACGTCGGCGACCTTGGCCGGCAGGAAGTGCTTCCACAGCCCGCCGGTCATGCCCTTGCCGACGGCCAGCTCGCCGGTGCCGGCCTGGGCGGTGTACTTCTCCCAGTCGCCGTTCTGCGAGGTGCCGACCCGGAGGGCGATCTCACCGCTCTGGGCGTCGAAGATGCCCGTGAGGCGGACGGTGGCGCCGAGGACCGCTTCCGCGTCCGACTGCACCGCGGAGAAGGTGCCGTCGGTGTTGAGGCGGCCGAAGAACCAGTAGCCGACCGGGACGGTCTCCTCTTCGAAGGTCTCCTCGTCGAGGACGGTCTTGGTGCCGGTCGTCTTGAACCAGAGGCCCCAGGAGGAGCCGTCCGCCGTGCGCTGGCCGACGACCTGTCCCGTGTAGCCGACGCCCTTCGCGAGGACCTTGGCGCGGTCCAGCGCGACCTGCGTCGACACCGTGAACGAGCCCGTGTCGTCGATGACGGGGCCGGTGACGGTCGCCGCGTCGTCCACGCCGTCGAGGACGATCTCCTCGCCCGAGAGGGCCGCGCCGCCCGCAAGCGTCATCACGCGTCCGTAGCCCGAGTCGGGGTCCGCGACCGTGGTGCCGGAGGTGTTGGCGGCGGACCAGCTGCCGACGAGCTCCACTCCGGTCATGCCGCCGGGCATCGTCAGCCGGGCTTCTTCGGCCACCTCGGAGTCGATCAGGGCGCGCTGCCAGGCGGCGACCTCGTCGATCGAGCCCTTCCAGTAGTCGTAGTACGCGCCGCGCCACCAGACGCGGCCGATCTGGAACTTGCCGGTGGACGTCCACGACTGCACGACCGTGCGCGTCCCCTGGAGCTCACCGTTGACGTACAGCTTGATCAGCTTGGTGTTGTTGTCGTACACGGCGGCCAGGTGCGTCCAGGCGCCGATCACGGCGGGCCGCTTGGACTGCACGATCTGGTTGCTGATGTCGCCGTCCGTGGCGTCCTTCGGCGAGGTGCGCAGCTCCCACTTCTTGGAGTCCGCCCGGTAGCCGAGGTAGAAGGCGCTGTACCAGCCGCCCGTCATGGTGCCGTCCTGGCCCAGGGCCGTGTTGTTGCGGCTGCCGTCCTCCAGACGTACCCAGGCGGAGACAGTGTAGGACGAGCCTGTGCCGACGACGGGACCGTCGGTGGAGGCGTAACCCGTGGTGCCGGCGAGGTTGAGTCCCTTGTCCGTCACCGGCGCCTCCAGCGGCACGCCGTTCGCGTCGTGCGTGATGAGCCCGCGCCGGCCGCGGTCGTCCCGGTTCACCGGGCCGGACAGCGTCGCGTTGGAGTCGCCGCCCGTGGGGGCGCTGTCGAGGGCGGTGCCGGTCGCCTCGTCGAAGTGCCAGCGGCCGACGGCGTCGGCGCCGGTCGCCACCTTGAACAGGACGGCGCTCGTGGCGCCGGCGCGTCCCAGGGTGTCCTTGGCGCGGACCTCGAGGGTGTACGTGCCGGAGGCCGGGGGCGTGACGTTCGCCTTGAGGACGCCGGGCGCCAGCGCGTTCCACGTGGTGGAGGGGGCCAGACGCCAGTCGTACGACTTGTTGTTGGTGTCGCCGGTGGCGGGGCCGAAGGTGAAGCCGCCGACCACGCCGGGGGCACCGCCGGCCGGGCAGTCGTTGGGCAGGCACTCGACGTACGGGCCGTTGAAGGCGATGGTGGGCTTCTTGGGCGCGGTCGGGTCGACCTTGAAGTAGCACCAGCTGGAGTAGCCCGAGGACTGCGCGTGGGTGCCGTTGTCGTAGAAGACCTGGGTCAGCGAGGTGTAGCGGTGCAGCGGTCCCTCGGTGAGGGTGCTGGGCCAGGAGGTCGTGACCTTGACGTTGTCGCCGACGAAGCCGGTGCCGGAGGGACTCGCGAGGCCCGAGCCGGACCAGGTGCCGTCCGCGGCCTGCTTCTCGATCCGGAACCACGCCTTCAGCTTGGCGCCGCTCTCGCCGCCCGCGGCGGTCTGCGGCGTCGAGTTCAGCGTCGGCGTCGGGTCGGAGACGACCGTCGGGTCGGCCGCGTTGGTGCTGCACACCGTGCCGGAGCCGCCCACGATGCCGACGCCGGTCGGCTTCGCCGGGTAGGCGACGTAGCTGACGCGGAGGACGGCGTCGTCCTTGAAGCGCTTCCAGGCCGACGTGTCGGTCTCGTCGTGGGCGCGCAGTTCGAGCGTGAGACGCGAGAAGTTGCCGGCCGCGAAGGAGGCGACGGTCGGCGTGAGGTTCTCGTTGGTCTCCTCCGGGTTGTCGTTGAACTCGATCGGCGCGTCCGGGGAGTCCGGGTCGCAGAGCGAACCGCGTCCGGCGGACACGGACCGGTCGACCATCCAGTCCAGCTCCTTGGGCCGGCCGGCCCAGGTCGTGGCGGAGGAGATGTTGTCGGTACGGACCAGGTCGACCGTGCGCGGGTCGCACTGGAAGGCCCACGGCTCGGTCACGGCGAAGGTCGCGTCGAGGACGCGCTTGCCCTTGAGCTGGTCGGGCGCGAACTCGAAGTACAGGCGCTGCACGTAGCCGGGACCGCAGTAGTAGCCGTTCCAGCTGCCGCACTCGCCGACGCCCTGGCCGCGGCCGTCGCTGCCGTTGCCCCAGCCGTACGACTCGTAGCCGTCGCTGCGCAGCAGCGTGCGCTCCGACTCGCCCCAGGTGACCGTCGGGTCGATGAAGAGCGGGAAGGCGGAGGCGTCGTTCGTGGCGAGCATGGCGGCGTCCGGGACGACCGACAGCGAGCCCTTGCCGAGCTTGACGCCCATCCGGGCGACCTTGTCGCCCTGGCCGGGGGCGAGGCCCTTGCCGGACGGGGCGCGCTCGATGCGGGAGGCGTCCGAGCCCGAGGGCCGTCCGTCCGCGGCCGACGCCTGCTTCTGCTGGGCGGCCGGGGTCGCGGCGGACCGGCCGGCCGAGTTCCACATCTGCGCCGGCGGGGCGCGGAAGACGGTCTTGCCGGTCTCGTCCACGGCGCTGAGGTTGCCCGCCGCGCCCTTGCGCACGTCCAGGCCCTTGGCCTTCAGCCCGAAGGTCAGTTCCCTCAGCTTCGGGTTGGCCGCCGCCTTCGGCGTCTTGACGACCAGCACGTGCTGGAAGCTCTCGACGGTGGCGGTGACCTTCAGGTCGACGTCCGGGAGCACCTCGCGGTAGACGGCGCTGCTGCCGTCGAGGACGGGCGCCGGCAGGGTGCCCTGCCAGTCGAGCTCCAGGGAACGTCCCTGCTCCTCGATCGAGACGAGCGGGTCCTCGGAGCCGCCGCGCGAGAAGGTCATGACCGCCGAGGCCGCCTTGGGCCCGATCGAGCCGTCGGAGCGGCGGACGAGCGTGGCGTCCGGCGTCTGCCAGCCGCCACCGGGCTTGGCGACCCGGACGGGGACGGTGGACTGCTCCAGCGTGAACGTGTAGCCGTCCGGATTGGCGAACACCGTGGTCCGCTCGGAGCGTTCACCCTGGACCTCCACGCGTTCACCCGACTTCTTGGCCTCCGCGAGCGCGCGGTGCCCTTCGTCGAGCTTGATGTTCTGGTCGGTCGTCGTCGCGACCGACGGTGCGGCCGCCTGGACCGCGGGCGCCGGGAGACCCAGCGCCATGACGACCGCCGACAAGGCGATCGTCGAGCTGCGGGCACGCCGGCGCGCCCACTGCTTCTTCACCATCCCCACCCCTAGTTACGCAAAGAACACAGCGAAACCACAGAATCGGATGGTGAACGAGGGCCGTCAACCCTTCCCCCAAGGCGCTGACCTGCATAAAAACCGCGCCAGTTCGGACATTGGGCCCAGATTCCACCGCCGGGCAACGGGAGGCGGAACGCGAGGGAGACCACGGAGCGTAATGCACCTGGGGCCGCGGACTCACGGCCTCGGGAAATGGCTGTACGCCGATTCAAGGGGGCAAACCACCCCGCTCCCCCCACCTCGCCGCCTCAACCGGATTTCATGACTCCGAATTCGACACGCAGTGCTTACATCGCCATGTCGACATAGGTGGTGACGCAACTCACATACCGAGATCGCGCTTGGAGGGAACTCTTCCGGTGCTCTTCGGCAGCCACACCAGCATCAGCAGGGCCGCGCCGACGAGGACGGCCGTCGAGACGCGGAAGGCCGCCGCGTAACCGGCGGTGAGGCCGGCGGGGGTCGCGGCCGGGCCCGTGACAGCGGTCGCGAGCGTGGTCAGGGCCGCGATGCCGAGGTCGGCCCGCATCGACGGCAGTGCGACGTTCGCGACGGAGACGTCGAGGACGACGAGGAACTGTCCCGCGCAGGCGGTCAGGACGACCGTCCAGGGGCGGGGGGAACGTCGGGCGGCGGAGGACGCGGTCGTGGTGGCGGAGTCGGTCTGCGACATGAGCGTGATGGCCGCAAACCGGTTGCGCCCCGTACATACGCCGTGAGTCCCACGGCTCGCGGCCCGTGCGGAGCTACGCCTTCCGCAGCAGCGTCACCACCGCCGCCCCGCCCAGGCCGATGTTGTGGGCGAGGCCGACCCGGGCCCCCGCCACCTGCCGGGCGTCCGCCTCGCCGCGCAGCTGCCGGACCAGTTCGGCGGCCTGGGCGAGGCCGGTGGCGCCGAGCGGGTGGCCCTTGGAGATGAGGCCGCCGGAGGGGTTCACGACCCAGCGACCGCCGTACGTGGTGGCGCCGGACTCGACGAGTTTGCCGGAGGCGCCCTCCTCGCACATGCCGAGCGCCTCGTACGTCAGCAGCTCGTTGACGGAGAAGCAGTCGTGGAGTTCGACGACGTCCACGTCCTCGATGCCGAGGCCCGAGCGCTCGTACGCGAGGCGGGCCGCGGCCCGGGACATGGGGCGGCCGACGGCGTCGATGCAGGAGCCGGAGGCGAAGGACTCCTCGGTGTCGGTGGCCATCGCCTGCCCGGCGATCTCCACCGCCCTGTCCCGCAGGCCGTGTTCGTCGACGAAGCGTTCGGACACGACGACGGCGGCGGCCGCGCCGTCGGAGGTGGGCGAGCACTGGAGCTTGGTGAGGGGCCGGTGGACGGTCTTCGCGGCGAGGATCTCGTCGACCGTGTAGACGTCCTGGAACTGGGCGTGGGGGTTGTTCGCCGAGTGCTGGTGGTTCTTGGCGCCGACGGCCGCGAGCTGCACCTCGGTCGTCCCGTACCGCTCCATGTGCTCCCGGGCGGCGTTGCCGAAGATCTGGGCGGTGGGCGGGGACGCCTCGAAGCCGTGGGCGGCGGCCATGATCCCGTAGTGCCGGGCGACGGGCGAGGTGGAGAAGTCCCCGGCTCCCGCCCCGCCTCCCAGCGAACCCCGGCTCATCTTCTCGAAGCCGAGGGCGAGGACGCAGTCGGCGATGCCGCCCTCGACGAACTGCCGGGCGGTCATGAGGGCGGTGGAGCCGGTGGCGCAGTTGTTGTTGAGGTTGTAGACGGGGATGCCGGTGAGCCCCAGCTCGTAGACGGCGCGCTGTCCCGCCGTGGAGGCCTGGAAGCAGTAGCCGACGGCGGCCTGCTCCACGCGCGCGTAGGGGACGCCCGCGTCGGCGAGGGCCGCGGTGCCGGCCTCGCGGGCCATGTCCCAGTACTGCCAGTCCCGGGTCTCCGGCTTCTCGAACTTCGTCGTTCCGACGCCGACGACGTACGCCTTGGTGGTCATCGTGCTTCCCCTCAGTCCCTCGGCAGGCCGAGCAGGCGCTCGGCGACGACGTTGAGCTGTACCTGGGTGGTGCCGCCCGCGATGGTGAGACAGCGGGACATGAGCAGTCCGTGGACGGCCCGTTCGCCGGGGCCCTCGCGCACGGCGCCCTCGGGGCCGAGGAGTTCGAGGGTGAGTTCGGCGAGCCTCTGCTGGTGGAGGGTCTGGACGAGTTTGCGGACGCTGGCGCCCGCGCCGGGTTCGAGTCCGGACACCTGGAGCAGGGTGGTGCGCAGGCCGATGCACGCGAGCGCGTGCGCCTCGGCGAGCAGGGCCCCGATCCGTACGCGTACGGAACTGTCGACCCGGTCCGCCCGCGCGATGAGCGCTTCGAGGCCGGTGTCGAAGGCGACCTGGTCGGCCATGTGGACGCGCTCGTTGCCGAGGGTGTTGCGGGCGACCCTCCAGCCGTCGTTCACCTCGCCGACGACGGCGTCGGCGGGGAGGAGGACGTCGTCGAACCAGACCTCGTTGAAGAGGGAGTCCCCGGTGATCTCCTTGAGCGGCCGGACGTCGATCCCGGGCGTGTTGCGCATGTCGACCAGGAAGTAGGTGAGCCCCTGGTGCTTGGGGGCGGCGGGGTCGGTGCGGGCGAGCAGGATGCCGTGGTGGGCCCACTGGGCGGCGCTCGTCCACACCTTCTGCCCGTTGATCCGCCAGCGCCCGTCCTCCGTCCGTTCCGCGCGCGTACGGAGGGAGGCGAGGTCGGAACCCGCGCCGGGCTCGGAGAAGAGCTGGCACCAGAGGCGTTCGCCGCGCAGGGTCGGGCCGAGGTGCTCGGCCTGCTGCTCCGGGGTGCCGTGGGCGAGCAGGGACGGCACCACCCAGGTGGCGATGCCGAGCCCGGCGACGGTGATCCCGGCCTCGTCCAGCTCCCGCTGCACGGCGAGCTGCTGGAGGGGGCCCGCGCCGAGCCCGTACGGCTCCGGGAGGTGCGGGGCCGCGTAGCCGGTGGGGGCGAGGGCGCGCCGGGCGGCGGCCGGGTCGAGCCCGACGGCGGGGGCGACGGCCTCGCGGGCCGCGCGGCGGTACGCGTCGGCCTCGGGCGGCAGGTCGAGGCGGAGGCCGCGCCGGACGCCGGCGGTGGCGTGCCGGAGGGCGGCGAGCCGGTGGTGGTCGCCGGTGCCGAGGAGCTGGCGGGCGACGAGGGCGCGGCGCAGCAACAGGTGGGCGTCGTGCTCCCAGGTGAAGCCGGTGCCGCCGAGGATCTGGATGCAGTCCTTGGCGCAGGTGTAGGCGGCGTCGAGGGCGGTGGCGGCGGCGAGGGCGGCGGTGAGGGAGCGGGCTCCCTCCTGACCGTCCTGGCCGGCGCGGGCCGCGTCCCAGGTGAGGGCGCGGGCCTGTTCGAGCCGGACGAGCATGTCGGCGCAGAGGTGCTTGACGCCCTGGAACCGCCCGATGGGACGGCCGAACTGCTCGCGGGTGCGGGCGTGTTCGGCGGCGGTCTCGACGGCGCGGGCGGCGGTGCCGCAGGCGTCGGCGGCGAAGAGGACGGCGGCGAGGTCCTGGACGAGGGCGGTGTCGAGGTCCAGGGCGCGCGCGGCGGGCACGTGGGCGGCACGGGCGGTGATCTCGGCGGTGGGCCGGGTCGGGTCGGCGCTCTCGTGGGGCCGGACGGCGAGGCCTTCTCCGTCGGCGGCGAGCCAGACGGAGCCGTCGGCGGTGGCGGCCCTGAGGAGGACCAGGTCGGCCTGGGCGCCGCCGAGGACGGGGGGCGCGGTGCCGTCGAGGAGGTATCCGCCCGCGGTGCGGACGGCGGTGAGGGTGCCGGTGCCGCCGAGGGCGACGGCCCCGATCCGCTCGCCCCGCGCGAGCGCGCCCGCGGTCCCGTGCCGCCCGCACCGGTGGAGGAGTTCGGCGGCGAGCACGGAGGGCAGGTAGGGCCCGGGCAGCAGGGCCCGCGCCGCCTCCTCCACGACGACGGCGAGGTCCCCGAGACCGCCGCCCCCGCCGCCGTGCTCCTCGGGGAGGTGCGGCCCGAGGAGCCCCTGCTCGGCGGCGGCGTCCCAGTAGGAGGGCCGTCCGGTGGCGGTGTCGGGGACGTCCAGGTGCTTGCGGACTTCCCCGGGGGGTACGGCGCGGGCGAGCCAGCCCCGGACGGATCGGGCGAGCTCCCGCTGTTCGTGCGTGATGGCGATGCCCATGGTGGTGCCCATGCTGATGCCCATGCGCGGCAGACTAGAACACGTTTCATTCTGACGGAAGGTCAGAAACTTGATTCGGGGAAACCTGTGTAGCGCAGAGAAAGCGGGGTAGAGTCTTCTTCGTCACACAGAGATTGCATTACGCAGCAAGAACCCCAGGGGGACCCATGCTCACCGTCGCCGTCACCGGAGCCACCGGAACCCAGGGCGGAGCCACCGCCCGCAGCCTGCTCGCCGCGGGCCACCGGGTGCGCGCCCTCACCCGTCGCCCCGAATCGCCCGCCGCCGAGACCCTTCGGGCCCTCGGCGCCGAGGTGCGGTACGCCGACTTCGACGACCGCTCCTCGCTCGACGCCGCCCTCGCGGGCGCCGACTCCCTCTTCGCCGTCACCGCCTTCGAGGGGGCCGGCGCCGAGGCCGAGATCCGGCAGGGCAGGGCCCTGGTGGACGCGGCGACGACCGCCCGTCTCGGACACGTCGTCCTCACCTCCGTCGCCCACGCCGACCGCGGCACCGGCGTGCCGCACTACGAGAGCAAGCGGGCGGTCGAGGACCACCTCCGCGCCTCCGGCACCCCCTGGACGGTGATCGGCCCGGCGGCCTTCATGGACAACTACGCCGGCGGCTGGACCGCCGACGGACTGCGCGGGGGAACCTTCGCCTGGCCGATGCCGGCCGACCGCCCCCTCGCCCTCGTCTCCTCACGGGACATCGGCGCGTTCGCCGCGCTCGCCCTCGGGCGCCGGGAGGACTTCGCGGGCCGGCGCATCGACATCGCCTCCGACGAGCGCACCCCCGGGGAGATGGCCTGCGCACTCGCCACCGCGACCGGCCGCCCGATCTCCTACGAGGAGATCCCACTCGCCCATGTGCGCACCCGCTCCGCGGACCTGGCCGCGATGTTCTCGTACTTCACCACGACCGGGCTCGACGTCGACGTCGCCGGGCTGCGCCGCGAGTTCCCGGAGGTCGGCTGGCAGAGCTTCGACGACTGGGCCCGGGCGCAGGACTGGCCGTCGATACTGACGCCGGAGCCCTCCCACCCCTGACAGCCCTCATCACCGCCCGGAGGGTCCCGGACGGCGCCCGCCGCCTGACCGAGGTCGCCCCCCACGTGGCCGCGTTCCGCATCCACTCCGTCGAGGGCATCTCCCCGGAGGAGTACGGGACGGCCGTCCACGTCCTGGAGCGCGTGATCGAGAAGCTCGAAGGCCCCGGACCCTGACGCCGCACACACTGGGAGACTGGGCCGGACACAGGAGGGGGACATCATGGGCGGGAGTCTGACGGCACTGCTGATCGCGGTGGTCGGCGTGGCGGGAACGCTGGGAGCCGCACTGCTGACGCAGAACCGCGCGGACCGCACGAAGCGCATGGAGCTCCAGGCCGCCGCCGAACAGCGGCGCGAGGAACGCGCCCACGCGGAGGAACAGCTCCGGGCGGAGCGGGAACGGCAGAAGCAGAGCGAGAGCCTGGAGCGCCGACGGACCTGCTACATCACGCTGAACACCGCCTCGCGGCAGTACGTGACGGCGATGACCAACCACGTCCACGCGATACGACGCGGCGAGGACGGCGTCGTCTCCCTGGAGAACCTGGAGGCCGCCAGAGCGGCCTATCGGGACAGCTACGCGGAAGCCCAGATGATCGTCCCGAACGCGGTGGCGCGGGCGTCCGGCGCGGCGAAGCACCGTCTGAACGAGGCCTACGGAAAGCTCAGGAAGTACGCGGCGGCCCCCTCCACGTACGCGGCCGAACTGGCAGCCATGGAACCGGAACTCCACGAGGAGGTCTGGCCCGCCGTGACGGCGATGAGGGTGGCGATGCGCCTCGACCTCGGCATCAATGACGACTGAAGGCCAGGGGACCTGCCGCGATCGCCGGAGACCTGAACGACCGGCGAGGCCGTCGGTGCCGTCGACGGCAACGCTCGGCTGGAGTCGGGATCTTCGGCCGGCGGAAGCCGCCCGGAGTCCCCGCGAGGCCGTGCCTGCCATGACGAACGTCGACGACTCCCCCGCACGACTCCGGCTCGACCGCGCCCTGGACCACCTGTCCGCCGTCCTCCGGGGCATGACCGCCCACGAGGACGAGGTCCAGTGCGACTGCCACTGGGGCGGCGAAGAAGAACTCGCGCGGCTGAAGGCCCCGGACGTCGAGCTCGACCCCGACCTTCTGCGCCGCACCTGGACCGCACCCGACTGGAGTGATCACGGCGCGGTGCTGCGCCGCGTCCTGCCACAGCTCGCCCGGGCGCTGGTGGGCGGCTCGGGGGAGCCCGTGTCGGGCATGGCCGAGGTGGGAGCCTCGTTCGCCCGCGGCCGCTGGCAGGAGTGGCCAGCGCCCCAGGCCGCGGCGGTGGAGGAGTTCCTGCACGCCTGGTGGGCCCACGCCCTCACCGACCCGGAGCCCGCCGTCCCCGTCCACGGGCTCCTCGCCCTGTGCACCGAGGCATCCGCCACGCCCGGCCCGTGGCTCGCGGTCTGGGAGGGGCTCGACGACGAGGTCGCCGACCGGCATCTGGCCGAGACCGCCGGCCACTGGGAGTACGACCTGCTGGACGACCGGCTGCCCTGGAACGGGTGGCGGCTCGACGACGAGGAGGCCGTACGCTCCGAGCTCGCCGCCTGGCTGGTCCGGCACGTCCCCGCACGGCTCCGGGCCCGGGACGGTCACGAGGAACTGCTCCACCGGGTAAGGCTCCTGGGTCTGACCGGCCCCGCGCGCTGGGAGGACCCGCACTGGCCGGACCGGCGCTCCTGAGCGGGCCGCCCCCGGACACGCGCGGTGCGGGTCAGGTGTGCACCGGCTTCAGCTGCTCCGTGTCGCGTCCCGCACCGCCCCTCCCGGCAGCCCGGACGAGCCTGGACCGGCGGGCGAGGGGCGTTGTCAGTGGTACCTGCCACGCTGTCGGGACAGGTGAGCGACAGCAGAGAGCGAGCACGCGCCATGGGTACGTGGGACATCGGCCCCTTCGACAACGACACCGCCGCGGACTTCTCGTACCGGGTGGACGAGGCCCCGGAGGAGAAGAAGGCGGAGGTGCTGCGTGCGTCCTTCCGCGAGGTGATCGAGACCGGCGGCGAGTACCTGGACTCGGACGTGGCCGTGGAGGCGATCGCATCGGCGGCGCTCGTCGCGGCCCAGTGCCCGGGCGGGGAGCCGGTCACGACCTCGTACGGCCCGAAGAAGCCCCTGCCGGCGCTTCCGGCCGAGCTGCGCCCGGCGGCCGTCGAAGCCCTGGACCGGGTCCTCACCGAGCCGTCCGAACTCCTGGAGCTCTGGGAGGAGTCGGACGGGGAGGAGTGGAAGGCGGGGGTCCTGAGACTCCGGACGGTTCTCTCGGGAGCCTGACCCGCGGATCGGGCGCGGAGCCCTTCACGTACACCGCCGCACCGGGCCTTCTCGGCAGACCACCGTCGGGGTCGCCTCTGCGGACGGGAAGTCCGGCCAGGGGCTACGCTCCCGCCATGTCGAGCATCCGTGCGGTGATCCTGGACCATCGGCGGGCCGATGGCCTGCCTCCGTACGAGCGGCCCCGTCCCGGCGCGCCGCTCGCCCGCCGGGACGGGATCGCCGTCCACGGCCGGACCTGTGCGGTCACCGGCGTCGGCGCCGACGGCCGCACCCTGTGGACACACTCCTTCTCCGGGCGGCCGAACGCGGCGCACGTCTCGGGCGACCGGGTCCTCGTCACCACCGACTCGCTGGAGTACACGGCGTGGGGCCACCTCGGCCCGGCGCTCCTCCTCGACCTCGCCGACGGACGGTTGGTCGCCGAGCTGCGCGGGGCGCGCGGGGCGGCACGCGGCGGCGGCCGGTTCCTGCTGGGCCTGGAGGGCTACGGCGTCTTCGAGACGCTGGAGTACGACCGCGACGGCGACGAGACCGACCGGTGGCCCTCGTACGGGCACTACGTCGTCGGCAGCGGCGTCCGGGTCGTGGAGGCGGACCGGAACACCCCGACGAGGAACCGGGTCGTACGGCTCCTGCCCGGCGGCGTCGTCACGCCCGGCCCCCGACTGTCCGACCCACAGCCGCCGAAGCCGGTCGTCCTCCCGGACGGGACCGTGCTGGTGCTCGACGGCGGGGTGCTCCGGGCGGTGGGGCGGGACCTCGGCACGACCGTCCTCGCGAAGCTGAAGAACGCAGGCGACGGCCGGGCGATACGAACCCTGCACCAGGACCAGGAGGGCAGGATCGTCGCGAGCATCGCGGAGCCGCACGCGACCGACCCGGCGAAGTACACGGTCGAGACCTGGACCCTCCGCCTGTCCCCTACCGGCGCCTGAACCGGAGGACGACCGCGGCGACGGTCGCGGAGACGGCGGTGACGGCCAGGACGAGGAGTCCCGGGTTCACCCACCACGGGACGACCTCCTCGCCCTGACAGACCAGGCTGACGGGCAGGGCGCTGCTGGAGTCCGGGGTGACCTTCGCCCCCGCGTTGAACCAGCACGCGTCCTCCGGGAAGAGGAACGGCAGGTACGACAGCCCGTACACGTGCAGGGCCCCGCCCGCGAGGAGGGCGAGCCCGGCGATCCACGCGGCCTTCTTCGCGGAGGTACGGCGGGGCCGGGGCGGCGGGGGCAGTGCGGCGTTCTCCCGGCGGGCCCGTACCAGCCCCACGTACGTGATCCCCGCCCATGCCGGCAGGACGAGGGCGAGGATCACCATCCCCACGAGGGTCGCCACGATCAGCCGCCGACGCGCCCCTCGGCGGCGGCGTTCACGAAGGCCGTGAAGGCGGCGGGGGTGGCGAGGAAGGCGGGGCCTTCGGGGTTCTTGGAGTCGCGGATCGCGATGTGGGCGGTGAGGTCGGCGATCTCGATGCAGTTGCCGCCGGTGTCGCCGCTGTACGAAGACTTACGCCAGTGCGCGCCCGTCAGGTTCTGGTTGGTCCCCATAGTGTTCCTCCATCACGCGGGCGATCAGTGCGGCCGAGTCCTCCACCGAGAGGGCGGCTGCTTGCAGGTGATCGTAACGGAGCGAGCCCTCCCTGAAAGCGGCCGAATTGGCAGTCATGTGCCCCTGCACGAAGTCTTCGGTGTAGACCAGATCGGGGTCGTCCTCGAAGCGCAGCAGATTGAACTCGCCCATCAGTCCGGCATGCGCCCCGGCGCCGAAAGGCAGGATCTGAACCTTGACCCACTCCTGGTCCTGTATGCGCAACAGATGGGCGAGTTGGGCTCGCATGACCCTCCGGCCGCCGATCTCCTGGCGCAGCACCGCCTCACTCAGGACCACCCAGATCAACGGCGGCGTCTCGCGTTTCAGGATCCGCTGCCGCTCGATGCGGGCGGCGACCTTGGCGTCGAGGTCTCCCTCGGTCCGGGCGCCCAGGACCGCCCGCGCATACTCGGGCGTCTGAAGCAGGCCCACGACCAACTGGGGCTGGAACGACGAGATGTACGTCGCCCGCGCCTCCATCTCCGCGTACGCCTGGAACCACGTCGGCAGCTGGCTCCGTAGAACCAACCCCACCAACCGAGTGAACATCCCACCTGTCATCAGTGCGGCATCAAGGCGTTCCGAAAACTCCCTGGTCGGGACCTTTCTTGCCGTCTCGATCTGGCCTACCAGCGAGCCAGTACAGAAGAGGATCTTGCCCAGCTGCGGCTGATTGAGGCCGGCCTCCTCCCTCAGGCGACGCAGTTCCGAACCGTAGTAGTCCAGCGGCGAGGCGCTCGGATCCAGGTTGCGGATGTTGACCACGGCGAGGTCACCCCCAAGCAGACGCACCCAGGCGTTGTGTTCGGCCCGTAGCCGAGCGTAACGAAACCGCTCCACCCTGGTGGCATGAATCATGCAACTGACCTCTATCCCCCGGCACTTGCCACCAGCTACCGCATGGGGTTCACCATCGGTGAGCACTCCGCCGGGCACATGCGTCGCATCCTGCGCATGTTCCTCACGCGTTGGGAGCTCGACCACCTCGCCGACCCGGCGACGCTCGCGCTCACCGAGCTCGTCGCGAACGTCGTGCGGCACGTGCCGGGCCGGCGGTGTTCCGTGCTGATGCTGCGGGAGCCGTACGGGCTGCGGGTGGAGGTCGCGGACGGCGTGCCCGGCACGGTGTACGCCAAAGCCGCCGGACTCCTGGACGAGGACGGCCGGGGGCTTTCGCTGGTGGAGGCCGTGACGGACCGGTGGGGGGTCGAGGAACGGGCCGACGGGAAGACGGTGTGGTTCGCGTGCGACGCGTAGGGCAACATGGGCGCCCGTACCCGCGTACCCGCCAGTAGGAGTGACCATGTCCGAGCCCTCGCCCGAGATCCTCGCCGCCTTCGAGGCCGCCAAGGGCTTCATGCCCGTCGGGGAGGGGCTGGCGCTGTACGGGGCCGCCGCCGAGGCCGCGAAGCTCGGGCTGCCGCTCCTGGAGGTCGGGACGTACTGCGGGCGGTCGACGATCCTGCTCGCCGACGTCGCCCGGCAGGCGGGGACGGTCGCGGTGACCGTGGACCACCACCGGGGCAGCGAGGAGCAGCAGCCGGGCTGGGAGTACCACGACGCGAGCGTCGTCGACCCGGAGGTGGGGGTCATGGACACCCTGCCGACCTTCCGCCGGACCCTGCGCAAGGCGGGCCTGGAGGAGCACGTGATCGCCGTCGTCGGACGGTCGCCGCAGGTCGCGAAGGTGTGGGGCGGGCAGCTCGGCTTCGTCTTCATCGACGGCGGGCACACCGACGAGCACGCCACGAACGACTACGAGGGCTGGGCCCCCAAGGTCGCCCCCGGGGGCCTGCTCGTCATCCACGACGTCTTCCCGAACCCGGAGGACGGCGGCCAGGCGCCGTACCGGATCTATCTGCGGGCGCTCGAGTCGGGTGACTTCGACGAGGTCTCCGTCACCGACTCGCTGCGGGTGCTGCGCCGTCGCTGACGTCAGAACAGAGACGTCACGTACAGGCAGTTCGTGTAGCTGTAGCCCTCTTCGATCTTCGTCCTGCTCGACTTGGTGTCTCCGGCGGACGAGGGGCCGGTGGCCGCCCGCTTCTGGAGGAAGTGGTAGTCGCCGGCGGGCAGCAGCAGGGTCGCCTTCGGGTACTTCGAGGACGGCCCCGTGCACGCCTTGATCTTCGGGGCGTTCACGTACAGCGGGGTCTTGTACTTCGTGCAGGTCCCGCACGCCTTGAGGGTGACCTTGCCGGTCATCGGGCCCGTGTAGAGCAGTTCCACCTCGCCGGGGCCGTCGTTGCTCACCACCATGACCATCCGGGCACCGCCGGGGACGTCGGCCGGCGGCAGGCTCTTCCCGGCCTCCGGCTCCTCCTCGGCGATCTCGGCGGCGATGGCGATCGAGCGGGCGTGGGCGGCCTTCGGGCTGTTCGGGTACGCCTTGGCGTAGTCCGTCATGGCCGTGGCCGCCTCGCTGAACTCCTTGTCCCTGAAGTGGTCGGTCCCGCAGGCGAAGTCGCCCTTCTGGACGCCGTCCGCCGCCTCCTTCGACGCGCCTTCGAGGGACGGGGCCGGCATGTTGTCGAGGGAGGAGACCAGGGCGCGCAGCTGGGCGGTGGCGTCGCAGGGCTCGGTGCCGGCGAGTGCGGTCGTCCGGGTCCTGATCGCCGCCCGGACGGCCGGTTCGACGCGGGTCGCCTGGGTGGACTCCGGGAAGGTGTCGAGGAGCGCGTTGAGGCTGTCGCTCGCCGGCGGGTTCGCCGTCTGCACGCCGAGCGCCTCCGTGCCGCACCGGTAGAGCGACTCGGCCAGCGGCTCGTCGGTCTTGGCCGGGCGGGAGCCGAGCAGCCCCTTGTCCACGGTGGAGGGCAGCTCCCGCAGGTGCGTGAGCGGGGGGACGGCCGCGCAGTACTGCTTCTTCCCGTACGGGGCGGAGAGCGTCCTGTAGTACGCGTCGAGGCGGTCGGGGACGAGCTTCCCGGCCCGCGAGCCCGCGTGCTTCGTGCCGAGGTCCGCATAGGTGTCGAGCGCCTTGCGGAGTGTCGGCTCGGCCTTGTCGAAGGGGAGGCCGTCGGCCTCCTTCACCAGCGCGTCGGCCGCCGCGAGCCGTTCGAGCAGCGCCTGCTCCTTCGCCTCGTCGCGGGCCGCGCCGTACGCGAGGGAGCCGCCGGCGGGCACGGCGAGCAGCACGAGCGCGAGCGGCAGCGCCAGGCGCCGGAAGGAGGCGCCGATCCGGAGCCTGGCGCGCAGCCCGCGCCGGGCGCCGTCGGCGGCGACGGCGAGGAGGAAGGCGCCGTAACCGGCGAGGAGGCCCGTGGGCACGCCGTCGACGTCGGCGGGGAGCGCGGCCACGAGCAGGCCGGCGGTGGCGAGCCAGCAGAGCGCGGCGCCGATCCAGTTCCGCAGCAGGACGTAGCCGAGGCCGAGGCAGGAGAGGTTGAGCAGGCCGATCACGGCGGCCTGGGCCGGGTTCGCCTCGCCGGGCGGCTGCGCGGGGCCGGGCGCCGGGGGCGGGCCGTACCCGGGCGGTCCGTACCCCGGCGGCGGTCCGAAGCCGGGCGGGGCGCCGGGCGGCGGCGGCACGGTCCCGGCCCCCGCCCAGCCGGGCACGGTCGGGGGGCCGGGCGGAGTGGCGGGCGGGGAGGCGGGCGGAGTGGCACCCGCGCCCTCCGGCCGCGCCCCCTCAGCCCCGGACGCGGCCCCGGCTGGCGTCCCGAAGGCGAGCGTGGGCGATCCCGCCCCCGCGCCGGGGGCTGCGCCGGGGACACCTGGGGCCGCCGAAGCGTCGCGAGCCGCCGGAGCCGGGGCCTCGTGGGTCTCCGAGGCGCCGGAGGCCGCCGGGCCCGGAGCCGGAGCCGACGGCGCCGGTGCCGCAGGGGCCGGAGCGGCCCAGGGCGGTGCGTCCGAAGGAGCGCCGGAGGGCGCTCCGGCAGGCGCGACCGAAGGAGTACCGGAAGCCGCTCCCCCGGCAGGCGCGACCGGAGGAGTACCGGAAGCCGCTCCTCCGGCCGACGCCCCCGAAGGGCCGTCGGAAGCCGCTCCCGACGGCGTCCCCGGCGCCTCCCCGCTCCCCTTGATCAACCAGTCGCCGCCCGGAGGTCTGTCGTTCGGTTCGGGACGTGCGTCGTTCGGTTCTTCCCCCACCACGGTTCCCCCCTCGTGGGTCCGGTGCGCGGCAGCACCCCACCGCCGCCTCATTCCACCTACCCTTCACGGTTCGCCCACACGCGTCCACCGTTCCGTGACGACGGTGACCAACCTGCTACGCACCCCTGCGGCGTTTCGCCCCGCGCAGGGCCTAAAGTCGCGGGGTGCCGTACGACCACCGGAAGACCGCCCGCCGTACTCTCGCCCTCGCCCTCGCCGCCGCGGGCTGCTGCGCCGCGCTCGCCGGGTGCGCGGCCTCCCAGGCCTCACCCCCGAACGGGAAGGCCCAGGGAACCCAAGGAACGCAGGGAACCCAGGCGACCCGGGGCGAGAGCGGGACGCAGTCCCGCCCGCCGTTCGCCGCGCCCTCCGCTCCCCGGGCCACCCGCTCGCCGCTGCCCGCCTCCCAGGCGAGCCGTTCACTCGCCGGGAGGACCGTCGTCATCGACCCCGGCCACAACTCCGGCAATTTCGACCATTCCGCCGAAATCAACAAGAAGGTCGACATCGGGACCACTCGGAAGGAGTGCGACACCACCGGCACCTCCACCGACGCCGGTTACACCGAGGCCTCCTTCACCCTCGACGTCTCCCACCGCCTGCGGGACCTCCTCACCGCGCGCGGCGCCAAGGTGGTCCTCACCCACGACGGCGACCGCCCCTGGGGCCCCTGCATCGACGAGCGGGCCAGGATCGGCAACGCCGCCCGTGCCGACGCCGTCGTCTCCGTCCACGGGGACGGTACGGCCGTGGGCAACCGCGGCTTCCATGTGATCCTTCCCGCAAAGGTGCGGGCGGGCTCCGCGGACACCGCGAGGATCGTCGCCCCCTCCCGCGCCCTCGGCGAGCGGATCGTGGAGCGCTTCGCACGCGCCACCGGGACCTCGCCCGCCAACTACATCGGTTCCGGTACGGGGTTGGACGTACGGGACGACCTCGGCGGCCTCAATCTCTCGACCGTCCCCAAGGTCTTCGTCGAATGCGGCAATATGCGTGACCCGAAGGACGCCCAGTTGTTCACGTCGTCGACGTGGCGGCAGAAGGCGGCCCAGGGACTGGCGGACGGCATCGCCACCTACCTCCAGGGGTAGGACCGACGGGCGATAGATTCGCTCCGTACGATGGGGCCGCCCCCTGTCATGAACCTGAGCGCCACCCCCGACGCGACGACCGACGACCCGACGAAGGACTCTTACGTGAATATCCGCTCCCTCACCCGAGGCGACGGCGTGCTGATCGGTGCAGCGGTGCTGCTGTTCATCGCCTCGTTCCTCGATGTCTCCGGCTGCAACGTCAGCGCCGACATCTGCGACAAGGTCCCCACCACGAACTCGTGGGAGATCTCGCAGCTCGGCTGGGGTTCCTTCTTCCTCGGCATCGCCGGCGCCGCCCTCGTCGTCGTCTCCCGCTCCCTGCCGCAGCCGCGCAAGGTGGTCGGCCTGGAGCTCGGCCAGGTCGGCGCCGCGTTCACCGTCGCGTCCGCCTGGACCCTGCTCATGTGGATCTTCGAGGTGGAGAACGCCGGCGCCGGCCTGATCCTCGGCCTCATCGCCGCCCTGGCCCTGGCCGGCGCCGCCGTCGCCGGTCCGATGGTCCCCGCCCTCAAGGCCCCGCTCGTCGGCGCCCCCAAGCCGCAGACCCCCTCGCCGTACGGCATGCAGCACGGCCAGCCGGGTCAGCCGGGCGTCCCCGGCGGCTACGGCTACCCGGGTGCGCAGCAGCCGCCGTACGGCGGGCCGCAGGACCCCTCGCAGGGTGCGGGCCAGCCGTTCGGCGCGCAGGCCGTCGCCCCGCAGCCGCAGGCCGCGCAGCAGCCCGAGCCGCAGGCGGCCGCTCCGGCCGCGCAGCCGGCCTCGGACTTCGCGCCGTTCTGGTTCGCGGTCCCGGTCGCGCGTCCGCTGTACGCGGAGGACGGCTCGCAGGCGC
The DNA here is from genome assembly GCF_044544765.1 of Streptomyces sp. NPDC053513. Taxonomy (NCBI): domain Bacteria; kingdom Bacillati; phylum Actinomycetota; class Actinomycetes; order Kitasatosporales; family Streptomycetaceae; genus Streptomyces; species Streptomyces sp. NPDC053513. Next base: position 132,668 of record NZ_JBITXP010000013.1, on the reverse strand, counting down.
CGATCGCCGAGCTGGCCCCGGGTACCTGGTACCTGGCGGTCGAGCAGCGCGGTCCGGGCCTGGTGGCCCAGACGCAGGACGGCCGTCGCGGTGTCCTCCAGGACACGACCGGCATCCAGCGCGGCTGACTCCTCCTTCCCAGCGGCCCCCCGACCGGAATCCCTTCCGGTCGGGGGGCCGTTGCCGTACAGTCCCCGCATCGCACGAACTGACGGAGCGTCAGAAAGGATGCGGGCATGCGACTCGGACTCGCCCTCGGCTACTGGGGCCGCGGCCCCTCCCCCGACCGCCTCGACCTCGCCCGCGAGGCCGAGCGGCTCGGCTACGACTCCGTGTGGACCGCCGAGGCCTGGGGCTCCGACGCCTTCACCGCGCTGACCTGGATCGCCGCCCACACCAGCCGCATCCGACTGGGCACCGCCGTCGCGCAGATGGCCGCCCGCGCCCCCACCACCACCGCGATGCACGCCCTCACGCTCGACCACCTCTCCGGCGGGCGCGTGCTGCTCGGGCTCGGCCTGTCCGGGCCGCAGGTCGTCGAGGGCTGGTACGGGCGCCCCTTCCCCCGCTCCCCGCTGACCGCGACCCGCGAGTACGTGGACGTGGTCCGCCAGGTGCTGCGCCGCGAGGCCCCCGTCCGGCTCGACGGACGCCACCACTCCCACCCGTACAACGGCCCGGACGGCACCGGCCTCGGCAAGGCCCTCAAGCCGATCACCCATCCGCTGCGCGCCGACGTCCCCGTCCTGCTCGGCGCCGAGGGCCCCAGGAACATCGCGCAGACCCTCGCCATCGCCGACGGCTGGCTGCCCCTCTACTGGACGCCCGAGCGCTGGGCCGAGGTGTACGCCCTGCCGGCGACACTCCCCGAGGGCTTCCTCGTCGCCCCCATGGTCCGGGCGCGGCTCTGCGAGGACGTGGCGGAGGGGCTGCTCCCGGTCAAGGCGATGCTCGGCTTCTACATCGGCGGCATGGGGCACGCGGCCCGCAACTTCCACGCCGACCTGATGGGACGCATGGGGTACGAGAAGGAGGCCCGCCGCATCCAGGAGCTGTTCGCTGCGGGCCGGCGCGAGGAGGCCGTGCTCACCGTGCCGGACGCCTTCGCGGACGAGATCTCGCTCGTCGGCCCCCGGCGGCGGATCGCCGGACGCCTGGAGACATGGCGGCGGGGCCCGGTGACGGACCTGCTGGTCACCTCACCGGACCCCGCCACGCTCCGCCTGCTCGCGGAGCTCAACGGGTAGGGGGCGCATCGGAAGTGGATCTTGAGCTGTGAATGATCACGGTGCATGGGTCGGGGAGATCTCACCGACGAGCCGTGGGCGGCGCTGGAACCGCTGTCGCCGAAGGGTGCCGAGGCGGGGCGGCCACCGGCCCGGCCTCGGCGGCAGCGGATCGACGGTATGCGGTTCGGTGTCCGGACCGGGGTTCCGTGGCGGGACGTTCCCGTCGACTACGGCCCGTGGAACCGGGTCTGCGACCTTTTCCGCCGGTCCGGCCCACTACCGCGAGCGCCACGCGGTCGAGCGCGGGATCAACCGCCTCAAACGCCACCGTGCCGTCGCCACCAGGCACGAGAAACTCGCCGTCCGCTACGAGGAGACCGACCTCATCGCGGCCGTCAACGAGTGGCTGTGACCGGTGAACCCGCGCCGGCGGGGTGTCTGGCAGATCATGTTGGGTCTGCCTGCTTCACGTGATCTCGGTCTTCCCTCAGCCAAGCGTCCCGCTTACCCTCGGACGGATTCGGTGCGAAGCGATCTGCCTGCTCCCGGCAGAGTGAGGCGGCTTCCATGCCTGGATGGATGGACTTGGCATACACCACGGTCGGCGGTGTCGTCGGTGCCGCGGTGACCAACCACCTCTCCATGAACCAGGAGCGTCGACAGCTGCGCGCAGCGGTCATGCAGCGACTTCTTCGCGTCGCAGCGGTGCGCGACAGGGTAGGCGACATCGTGCCGAGCCGAAGGGCGAGTCCGTCGCGGTACTTGGTCGGGGAACGACTGCTCGCCACGACGCGTTTTGGCGTCACGGCGGTCCTGGAGGACGGCTGCGACGCCGAGCACGCCCAGCGGGAAGCGATCTCGGAACTTGTGGTGGCCGCACTCTCGGCCGGCATACCGCGCAGGGTCCTGGACTTCGCCGGAGGCGGTGAGGAACGTGCCCTGCAATGCGAGGTCATCAGACTGATCGATCTCCGCCTCGGCGGTGTCCTGGGTGACTCCCTCGAAGAACTCATGACGCGGTGTGAGGAATATCGGCAGGCGACAGCCCGACACCTGCTCCGGGCGCTGTGGCACCCATGGCAGACGCGGTTGCGGATGCGCGCACGCCTTCGCGCGTTGCGTCACGATGCCGACGCGCTCCATCGCAGACAAGAAGCGGCGATATCCGTCCTGGCTCAGCTGGAGCACATCGATGCCCTCGCCGAGCGACTCGGTCACCCGTCAGATCAAGACCCGCAACACAGCAACACCCCAGGACCCGCGGCATAGAGAGTGGCGCTTGGCATCGATCAGAACCGTTGCACCACGTCGCTCCAGACACTTTCGGCACACGGCCCAGCGGCGCCGGCAACGAGCTGGTGTGTGATTGCGGTGGAGGGGCGGCCGGGCGGGGGTGGGACGATCCAGCCTGTGGTGATCATGGTCGACCGGCACGTCCTCGCGCATCAGCTGTTCACAGGGATCTCCCGGCAGCATCTGGCTTGCCTGGTCGAGGAGTTGGCCGACCCGTGACAGGCTGCCGTGGAGGGTCGTCGTCACAAAGCACGCGGCGAGGCCAGGCAGCGCGGGGCGGGGACCGGTACCCGGCATCGGCTGGTATTCGTCGACCGGCTGGTCGTCACGCCGCTCCATCTGCGGCTGCGGACCCTGGCGGATGTGTTCGCCTACGCCCGGGCCGAAGGCGTCGAGCTGCGTCTGGACGCCACCGAGGTCCAGGTCCGCCGACCCGTGGCCGGCCGAGGCGGACGCCGGGCGTTCGCCTCGGGCACAAGGAAACAGAACACCATGAAGGCCACCGTCATCGCCGACCACCAAAGCCGCACGCTCTGGACCGATGCCCTGCGACCAGGGCGGATGCACGATGCGACCGCTGCCTGCAACGAAGGCATCGGGATCTGTTTCCAGCACTTCCCGGACGTGGAAGTGCTTCTGGACGACGGCTGCCCCGGGCTCCGGCGCGACCATCCCGGCCAGCAGGCACTCATGCCTCCACCCCGATCACACACGAGCTCGTTGTGCGAGGGCTGACGTGTTCGGCCGGGGAGTCCTCGCCCCCTTGACGGCAGCTGCGTCAGTCGGGCCAGGGGGCGAGGAGGCATGGGTCAGAGGGTGACCATCAGCGTGCCGCCGTCGAAGTAGGTGCCCATGTTCTTGCGCACCGAGACCTCGCCGGTGCCGATCACGTGGACGTACATGTCGGCCTTGCCGTCGCCGGTGGTGTCACCGAAGCGGAGTCGTCCCATGTCGCTGCCGGTGACGAAGCGTCC